>JACMQR010000358.1 GCA_014376885.1 Polaromonas sp. | reverse complement strand
ATGGCAAGATAGTGCAGACGCCGATCCTGGACCATGTGGCGGCTGTCTCTGTGGGCATTGTCCGGGGCGTGCCCCTGCTTGACCTCGACTACCCGGAAGACTCGGCCTGCAGCACCGACATGAATGTCGTCATGACCGGCGCGGGGCGCTTTGTTGAAGTGCAGGGCACGGCAGAAGGTGCAGCCTTTTCGCGCCAGGACATGGACGCGCTTCTTAACCTGGCCGAAAACGGCATCCGGGAGCTGGTGGCGATGCAACAGCATTCACTACTAAATAAATAGCATAAAACGTCGTGCCATCAAGCATATAAGCCCTATTTCATCATGAAAATCATCCTTGCATCGAACAACCAAGGCAAACTGGGCGAAATTCGCTCAATGCTGGCGCCCCTTGGCCTGGAGCTGCTCAGCCAGGCCGAGCTCGGCATTCCGGAAGCCGCCGAGCCGCACCGCACCTTTGTGGAAAATGCGCTGGCCAAGGCGCGCCATGCGTCCAGCTTGAGCGGCCTGCCGGCGCTGGCCGACGACGCCGGCCTGTGCGTCGAGGCCTTTGGCGGCCTGCCGGGTGTGGACACGGCGTTTTATGCCATGCAGTTCGGTTACCCGAAAGGCGACGACAGCAATGTCACGGCGCTGCTTGAGCAGATGGCCCACTTGGCGCGGCCCGAGCAGCGCCGCGCCGCGCTGGTGAGCACGCTGGTGGCGGTGCGCTCGGCGCACGACCCCGAACCCCTGATCGCCAGCGGGCGGGTGGCCGGCGAGATCGCGCTGCAGCCGGTGGGCAGCAACGGCTTTGGCTTTGACCCGGTGATGTTTGTGCCCGAGTTCGGCCAGACGTTTGCGCAATTGCCGGTAGACGTGAAGAATAGCCACAGCCACCGCGGCAAAGCCATGCGCCAAATGATCGCGCTGCTGCGCGAGCGCTGGCTTTAAACCGGAATTTGCCTGCCCATGCCCCAACAAGATTTGCCGCACTACATGCGCAGCGGCACGCTGCAGCTGGCCGCGTTGCCGACGCTGTCGCTGTATGTGCACCTGCCCTGGTGTCTCAAGAAATGCCCGTACTGCGATTTCAATTCCCATGAGCTGGCGGGCGAAATGCCCGAACAACGCTACATCGATGCGCTGGTGGCCGATCTGGAGGCATCGCTGCCGCTGATCTGGGGCCGCACGGTGCACAGCATTTTCATTGGCGGCGGCACGCCGAGCCTGTTTTCCCCTCAGGCCATCGAGCGCCTGCTGGGCGACATCCGTGCCCGGCTCAAGCTGGCGGCCGACTGTGAAATCACGCTGGAGGCCAATCCCGGCACCTTTGAAAAAGACCGCTTCAAGGCGTTTCGCAGCGCCGGCGTCAACCGCCTGTCGGTGGGCGTGCAGAGCTTTGACGATGGCCACCTGAAAGCGCTGGGGCGCGTGCACGACCGCGCCCAGGCGATTGCCGCGGTCGAAGAGGCGGCGCAGGCTTTCGACACCTTCAACCTCGATATCATGTATGCGCTGCCCGGCCAGACGCTGCAGATGCAGGCGCAGGACATGCGGCAGGCGCTGGCGCTGGGGCCGCCGCACATCTCGATCTACCACCTGACCATCGAGCCCAACACCTACTTTGCAAAATTTCCGCCGGTGGTGCCCGAGGAGGACACCGCCTACGCCATGCTCGACCAGATCACCGAGATCACTGAAGCCGCTGGCCTGCAGCGCTATGAAGTGTCGGCCTATGCCAAGCCGGGGCACCGCTGTTTTCACAACCTCAACTACTGGCAGTTTGGCGACTATTTGGGGATCGGCGCCGGCGCGCACAGCAAACTCAGCTTTGCCCACCGGGTGGTGCGCCAGACGCGCTACCGCGAGCCGGCGCTGTACATGCAAAAAGCCTTGGCCGGCAATGCGGTGGCGCAGGACGCCGAGGTCAGCCGGGCCGATTTGCCGTTTGAATTCATGCTCAATGCCTTTCGGCTGAAAGACGGGTTCAAATTGCAGGATTTTGCTGACAAGACCGGCCTGCCGTTCACCGCCATTCAACAAGGGCTGGACGAAGCCGAGCGCAAGGGGCTGATCGAGCGCGATTTTGTCCATGTCAGGCCCACCGTGCGCGGCTTTGATTTTTTGAACGACCTGCAGTCTTTGTTTCTTGCGGACTGACAATTGCCCGCCATGGAACTGGAAACATCAAGCCTTGTCTTATTGACCCTCAGTTGCGCGGTGAGCTTTGGGCTGGGGCGCACTTTTGTGCACTTTCGCGATAAAAGGCGCAAAGCGCAAGCGCTTGAGCGCCAGGCGCAAGCCTTGCGGAACCGGCCGCTCGAGCCGGCCTCGAAAAACAAGGGCAAACGCAGGCGGCAGCTCGAGGGCACGAAAAGGCAGCAGCAGCAAAGCCCCAAGCGCTGACCAAAAAACCCCCTCAATCACTTTTGCAATCGAGGGGCCGACATTCTTTTCTTGGCGGAAGCGGTGTCCGTCTCCGCCATATCCAGAGCCGTATCAAGCCGCATCAATGGTAGAGCATGACCAGCCGCTAACCCGCATGGATGCTAGATTCTTCATCGCTACCTTGTTTTATCCCGTCGCATGCGATAGCATTCAAGCGTAAACCCTTTGGAGGGTTGTATGGGGGGTAGAAAATGCCACGTATCGCTAAGGAATTGGGACCGCTGGAAATCAAGCGTTTGACGGCACCGGGTTATCACGCCGTTGGTGGCGTGGCTGGTTTGATGTTGCAGGTCTCCGAACACAGCACCAAGTCGTGGCTGTTGCGCGTCAAGGTGGGCGACAAGCGCCGCGAGATCGGGCTGGGCGCATATCCCGGCGTCGGTGTTGCGCTGGCTCGCGAAAAAGCGCAGGAGGTCCGCGACGAGATCGTGGCCGGCGTGGACCCGGTGGCGGCGCGAGTAACGGCGCGTCAGTCCATCATCCAGCAGCAGATCGACGAGAAGGCACTGGATTGGACATTCCGGCGATGTGCCGAGGCGTACATCAAGGTGAAGACTCCGGGCTGGCGCAACGACAAGCACGCATCCCAATGGCCGAATACGCTGGAAACCTACGTTTACCCGACCATTGGCGACCTGCTGGT
>JACMQR010000061.1 GCA_014376885.1 Polaromonas sp. | reverse complement strand
GGCGGCTCGGCCATCGTGATGAACCTGATCGCGCTGGCGGTGGTGCTGCGCATCGACTATGAAAACCGCGTGCTGATGCGCGGAGGCCGGGTATGAACCGGCAGCGCTGCGCTTTGATCATGGCTGGCGGCACCGGCGGGCATATCTTTCCCGGCCTGGCCGTGGCTGAGAGCTTGCGCGAGCGCGGCTGGCGTGTTCACTGGCTGGGCGGCATGGGCAGCGCGGATCGCCCGAGCATGGAAAGCCAGCTGGTGCCGCCGCGCGGCTTTGCTTTCGAGTCGATCGACTTTTCCGGCGTCCGCGGCAAGGGCCCCATCACCCTGGCGCTGCTGCCGCTGCGCCTGCTCAAGGCTTTCTGGCAAAGCGTACGGGTGCTCCGCCGTGTCCAGCCCGATGTGGTGGTCGGCCTGGGCGGCTACATCGCCTTCCCGGCCGGCATGATGAGCGTGCTGCTGGGCAAGCCCTTGATCCTGCACGAACAAAATTCGGTGGCTGGTCTGGTCAACAAGCTGCTGGCCCGCGTGGCCGACCGTGTCTTCACCGCGTTTCCCGATGCCTTGAAAAATGCCCAATGGGTGGGCAATCCGCTGCGGCCGGCTTTTGCCCGCCAGTCTGAGCCAGCCGTTCGCTTTGCCAATCGCTGCGGGCCGCTCAAGGTGCTGGTGGTCGGCGGCAGCCTGGGGGCGGCGGCGCTGAACGAGTTGGTTCCGAAGGCGCTGGCGTTGATTCCCGAAGCGGCGCGCCCCCATGTCACCCACCAAAGCGGTGCCCGCCAGCTCGACGCGTTGCGCGCCAACTACCAGGCCGCCGGGGTGGCCGCCGAGCTGACGCCGTTCATCGACGACACGGCCCGGGCCTTTGCCGATGCCGACCTGATCATCTGCCGCGCCGGCGCCAGCACGGTGACGGAAATCGCCGCCGTCGGCGCCGCAGCGCTGTTTGTTCCCTTTCCGTCGGCGGTGGACGACCACCAGACCGCCAACGCGAAATTTCTTGTCACAAATGGGGGCGGCTGGCTGGTGCAACAGCATGACCTGACACCTTCGATTCTTGCGATAATGCTACAAAAAACAGAGCGATCTGCGCTCGTCCAGTCTGCACTTAAAGCCAAAAACATGCAAAAACTTGATGCCAGCGCTAGTTTGGTCGCCGCCTGCGAGGAGCTTGTAGGATGAAGCACGCCATCAAGCACATCCATTTCATCGGCATCGGCGGCGCCGGCATGTCAGGCATCGCCGAAGTCCTGCACAACCTGGGCTATGCGGTGTCCGGCTCGGACCTGTCGGACAGCGCCACCTTGCAGCGCCTGGCCGGGCTGGGCATCCGGACCTTTGTCGGCCATGCCGCCGGCCACCTGACCGGGGCTGACGCGGTGGTCACCTCGACAGCCGTGCAGGCCGACAACCCAGAAGTGCTGGCAGCCCGCGAAAAACACATCCCGGTGGTGCCGCGCGCCCTGATGCTGGCCGAGTTGATGCGCTTCAAGCACGGCATTGCGATTGCCGGCACCCATGGCAAGACCACCACCACCAGCCTGGTGGCCTGCGTGCTGGCCGAAGGCGGCCTGGACCCGACCTTTGTCATTGGCGGCAAGCTCAACAGCGCTGGCGCCAATGCCAAGCTCGGCTCGGGCGATTACATCGTCGTCGAGGCGGACGAATCGGATGCGTCCTTCCTGAATTTGCTGCCGGTGATGGCGGTCGTCACGAACATCGACGCCGACCACATGGAAACCTACGGGCATGACTTTGGCAACCTGAAAAAAGCCTTTGTCGATTTTCTGCACCGCATGCCTTTTTACGGCACGGCAATTTTGTGCACCGACGACCCGGTGGTCCGGGAACTTGTGCCCCAGATGTCGTGCCCCATCACCAGCTACGGCCTGAACGACTCGGCCCAGGTGCGCGCGGTCAATGTGCGAGCGGTCGGCGCGCAGATGCATTTCACCGTGCAGCGCCGCAACGGCGTGCAGCTGCCCGACCTGCCGGTGGTGCTCAACCTGGCCGGACAGCACAACGTGCTCAACGCCCTGGCGGCGATCGCGGTGGCGGTGGAGCTCAACATTTCCGACGCGGCGGTGCAAAAGGCGCTGCTGGGCTTTGCCGGCGTCGGCCGGCGGTTCCAGAGCTATGGCGAGCTGGCGGCAAAAGCCGGCGGCCGGTTCACGCTGAT
>JACMQR010000060.1 GCA_014376885.1 Polaromonas sp. | reverse complement strand
CCCTGGGCTTGTACGACGACGCGCTGGCCCTGCTGCCTGCGGCCGACCGCCGCGCCCAGAAATCCGGCCTGATGATGGCCAGCATCTACCGCACCTTGCTGCGCGAAATCGCGGCAGATAACTTTCAGGTCCTGCACCAGCGCGTGAGCCTGACGCCGCTGCGCAAGTTCTGGCTGGCCTGGAAGACGCAGGCTTTCGGCAACATTCAGTGACCCCCACGCTTGTCGCTTCGCGTACTGCGCTGCCCCCGTGGGGGCCGCTGCGCCTGCGGCCCGGCGAAGCCGGTTCCGCGGCCCCTGCTGGTGCGCAAAGAGTGTCGCTGTGGCCAGGAGTTTGATCACGTGAAAGTCGCCATCGTCGGCGCCGGCTGGGCCGGATGCGCTGCTGCGGTCGAGGCGACGCGGTTAGGCTACCAGGTCACGATTTTTGAGGTGTCCCGGACTGCTGGAGGCCGGGCGCGGCGGGTCATGGCGACTGTGGCAGGCCAGCAAATCGCCCTGGACAACGGCCAGCACATTTTGATTGGCGCTTATTCAGAAACCCTGCGGCTGATGAGGGATGTCGGCGTCGATGAAGCCGCGTCTTTTCTGCGCCTGCCGCTGACAATGCAGTTCCCGGACGGCAGCGGCCTGACGCTGCCTGACTGGCCGGCGCCGCTGGACGCCGTGGCCGGCATCCTGAAAGCGCGCGGCTGGCCATTGGCGGACAAGTTGTCGCTGCTCAAGGTGGCGCTCGGCTGGCGGCTAGCTGGCTTTACTTGCCGACCTGACCAGTCGGTCACCGATTTATGCAGCGGCCTGGCACCCGGCATGATGGCCGCGCTGATCGAGCCACTGTGCGTGTCGGCACTCAACACCCCGCCCGAACGGGCAAGCGGGCAGGTGTTTTTGCGGGTCATGCGCGACGCCTTGTTTGCGCAGAGCGGCGGCTCCAACCTGCTGCTGCCGCGCGCCGACCTGAGCGCCCTGCTGCCCGATGCGGCGCTGGCCTGGCTGCAAGTGCATGGCGGCGCAGCGCGGCTGGGCGTGCGGGTGCAAGGTGTGACGCCGACTGGCCCTGGCTGGGCGGTCGACGGCGAAGCGTTCGATCGTGTGCTGCTTGCCTGCCCGCCAAATGAAGCAGCGCGGCTGGTCCAGGGCAGCGGCGCTCTAGCAGACACCTGGCTCGGGCACGCGCGCGGCTTGCGCTATGAAGCGTTGACGACCGTGTATGCCCATGCCCCGCAAGCTCGATTGAGTCGGCCGATGCTGGCCCTGTGGGCAACCTCGACCGAACCGGCCCAATTCGTGTTCGACCGGGCACAGCTTGGCGGCCTGGCTGGCCTGCTGGCGTTTGTCGTCAGTGCAAGCACCGGCGGCAGCGCGATGCTGACGGCGCAGGTTATTGCCCAAGCGGCGCGCCAGCTGGGCCTGGCCGGCCTGCAGCCGGTGCAGACGATTGTTGAGAAACGCGCCACATTTTCTTGTACGCCCGGCCTGCAGCGGCCCGCCATGCAGGTCGCCCCCGGGTTGCTGGCCTGCGGCGATTATGTGGCCGGTCCGTATCCGGCGACGCTGGAAGGCGCCGTGCGCTCCGGGCTTGAGGCGGCCCGCAGCCTGCGCTGAAAAACCGGAAGCCTGACCAGTAGCTACTTAATCAATAGCAAGCAATGTCATTCCGACAAGCGCATCAGGCACTTTTTGCCATTGACCTGACCTGCTGGAAGGCCGGCCGCGCCAGGCAGCGCTGCAACCAGTCGCGCAGCAGCGGGCACTGCGCCATCAGCTCGCCAGCATCTTCCACCCAGGCGATGACCGAGGCAACGCAGATGTCGGCCACGGTGAAGCGCTCGCCGGCCAGGTAGGGCCGGTCCTGCAAATGCTGGTTCAGGATGCGCAGCGGGCCGGCCAGGTGCCGGAGCGCTTCCTCGGCTAAAAGCGGCCTGCGGCGCTCTGGCGGCATGAGCCGGGCGTGCATCAAAAACAGCAAGGCGTCTTTTTCGCACTCGGTCACCACCCAGAAAGTCCAGCGCAGGATCTCCGCACGCTCCGCGTTGTCCCGGGCCGCCAGCGACCGGCCATCCGCACCCAGAAACCGCTCGGCCAGGTACATGGTGCAGGCCATCGACTCCCAAACCAGCACGCCGCCGTCATCGACCACCGGAATGCGCCCGTTGGGGTTGACCTTCAGGAACTCGGGCGTGCGGGTGGCGCCGCCCAGATAGGGCAGCGCAACATGCTCGTAGGCCAGGCCGAGCTCCTGCGCGACCCACAAGGGGCGGGCGGCGCGGGACGCGGCAGTGCCGTAGATTTTCAGTCGCATGGCGGGCTTTCAGGTGGGAAGGCGGCGGGCGTCCGGGGGGAATAAGGCGCACAACCCGGCCAGGCTGGTCACGGTGAGATGCGGCGGGGCCGGATGGCTCCATGGCTGGTCGGTGCGGTTGACCCAGACCGCCTGCATGCCGCAGGCCTGGGCGGCCAGCACATCGAGCGCGGCATCGTCGCCGACATGCAGCACCTCGTGCGGCTGCACGCCGGCAGCCTGGGCGGCGGCCTGAAAAATGCGCGGATCGGGCTTGCCGACGCCGAACTGCTGGGCGCTGATGCTGGCCCTGAAGAACTCGCCGATGCCGATGCGCTGCACATCGGCATTGCCGTTGGACAGGGCCACCAGCGGAAAGCGGCGCGCCAAAAAGGCCAGCGCGCCCAGCGCATCGTCAAACAAGGTGACCCGGTTGCGTTCGCTGAAAAAAATGTCAAAGGCGGCGCTGGCCAGTTGCGGATCGTCACCGCTGCGGCTCAGGGCCAGGGCGATCGCCTTGTGGCGCAGGGCGCTCAGGTTGTGCTGGAGTTCAGGGTGCAGGCCGTTGACCTGCGCGCGGATTTCCTGGCGCGCCGCCGGCTGGGCCAGCAACCGGGCGGTTTGCGGCGCATGCAGCGCCAGCCAGTCGCCCAGCGCCTGCTCGGCCCGCTGGATGGTCGGCCAGACCGGCCACAGCGTGTCGTCCAGGTCCAGGGTAATGGCTTTGATGGGGGCAAGGTCAAGCATGGGTTGGGCGAGAATACCGCATGTCATTTTCCACCGGGCCACCTTTTACCCATGGCGCGCCGCCCAAGGCGCTGGCCACCACCGCCATCTTGCTGTGCAACCTGGGCACGCCGGACGCGCCGACCGCGCCGGCGCTGCGCCGCTACCTGGGGGAATTCCTCAGCGACGGGCGGGTGGTCGAGATTCCGAAGGCGCTGTGGTGGCTGATTTTGCATGGCATCATCTTGCGCATCCGGCCGAAAAAATCGGCCGCCAAGTACGCCAGCGTCTGGCTGCCCGACGGCTCGCCGCTGAAGGTCTGGACGCAAAAGCAGGCGGTCATGCTGGGCGGCTACCTGGGCCAGCGCGGCCATCCGGTCGAGGTGCGCTATGCGATGCGCTACGGCAACCCGTCGATCGCCTCGCAGCTCGACCAGCTCAAGGCGGACGGCGTGAACCGGGTCCTGATCCTGCCGGCCTATCCGCAGTACAGCGGCACCACCACCGCCAGCGTGTTTGACGCGGTCTACACCTGGGCGGCCCGGGTGCGGCGGATTCCCGAGTTCCGGTTTGTCAACAACTACCATGACGATGCGGGCTACATAGCCGCGCTGGCCGACAGCATCCGCCGGCACTGGCAAAAAAACGGCCAGGCCGACAAGCTGGTGATGAGCTTTCACGGCGTGCCCGAACGCACCCGCACGCTGGGCGATTCATACCACTGCGAATGCCACAAGACCGCGCGCCTGCTGGCCGAAAACCTCGGCCTGGCCCCGGACCGCTGGCAGCTCACTTTTCAGTCGCGCTTTGGCAAGGCCAAGTGGTTAGAGCCCTACACCGAGCCAACCCTGGTCAAGCTGGCGCAGGCGGGCTTGAAAAGCGTCGACCTGGTCTGCCCGGGCTTTACCGGTGACTGCCTGGAAACATTGGAAGAAATCTCGATGGAAGCGCGCCATGCCTTTTTGGAAGCCGGCGGCACGGGCTTTAGCTACATCGACTGCCTGAACGACAGCCCGCAGTGGATGGCCGCCCTGAGCGAGTTGAGCATCCGGCACATGGGCGGCTGGCCGACGACCCTGCCAACTGACCGCCAGGCCTTGCTCGACACCTGCGCCCGGGCCCGGGCGCTGGGCGCGCCGCAGTAAATTGCACGCAGGCGGCCAGACGGCCGGATTGCGCCCCGCCCGCCAGCGCAGGCCAGTTACTTCAGCAGCTTGCCGGTGCGGCTGACCACCGTGACCTCGACAAAGCGCGAGCCAATGCGGTTGGTCGGCGAATAGCCAACGGTGATGCCGCCGGTGTCAAAGCTGCCCATCGACTCCAGCGACTTGACCACCTTGGCGCGGGTCGGATTGGGACCGGCGCGCCGCAAGGCCTCGACCAGCACCTTGGCGCCGACGAACTCCTCAAAGCTGGTGTAGTTGACCACCTCGCCCGGCGCATACCTTGTCAAAAGCTCCTGGTACTGCCGCACCACCGGCATGCTGGTGGCAAACGGGTAGGGCACCACCTGGCTGATGCCCAGCCCGTGGACGTTTTCCAGTCCGGCCAGCTTGACCAGCTCGGCCGGATCGACCACCGAGATGTTGTACAACTGCGCCCGGCCGCCGCTTTCGCGGTACAGCTTGACAAAGGCCGCCGACGGCTTGTTCACCGAAATCATGATGATGGCTTGCGCATCGGACGCCTTGATCGCGGCAACGGCGCTTTCAACCTTGTCGGTGTTGCGCTCGTAGCCGGCCGCGGCGGCCAGCTTCAGGCTGCGCTTGGCCAGTGCGTTTTCAACCCCGAGCAGGCCGGCCTTGCCAAAGCCGTCGTCCTGGTACATCACCGCGATGCGCTTCATGCCCAGCGTGGTGACCTGCTGCACCATGTGCTCGGCCTCGGCGGCATAGCCGGCACGCACATGAAAAATCCAGGGATTGAAGGGATTGCGCAGCGACTCGCCACCGGTGTAGGGCGCGACCAGTGCCGCACCGCCCGCGTCAAGCACGCCGTCTGTCAGCAGCTGCGTGACATTGGCAGTTCCGGCAAAGCCGAACAGCGCCACGACTTCGGGGCGGGCCAGCATCTCGCGCGTCAGCCGGACGGTCTCGGCCACCTTGTAGCCGTCGTCCACCACGTCATGGCGGATCTTGGCGCCGTGCACACCGCCTTGGGCATTGATGTGGTCAAAGTAGATTTTTCCGCCGACCACCATTTGCTTGCCGGTGCTGGCCAGCACGCCCGACAGCGGGGCCACCTGGCCGATCACCAGTTCGGCGGCGGTGGCCAAGCTGGCCGTGCCGCACAGCGCCAGTGCGGTCAGTGCCAAACGGCTCCAGCTGAGAAATGTTTTCATGCGTTGTTCCAAAAAAGGGTTGATGCGGGACGACTCCAGGCCACCCGGCTGT
>JACMQR010000357.1 GCA_014376885.1 Polaromonas sp. | reverse complement strand
GGGACCAAAGTTGCGGTCGCGCGGCTGCTGGCTGTGGCAGTACACGCAGCCGTTGGCCACATACACGGCCCGGCCGCGCAATTCGGCGGTGCTGTAGGACTTCAGGCCGGGCGGCGGCTTCAAGTCACGCACCTGCAGATAGGGCATGACCACCAGCGCAGCCGTGGCCAGGCCCAGGGCGACCATGGCGCCGGACGCGAGTTTGATTTCACTGTCCAAATGCAGCTCCCGCCGGTTTGTTCATTGAAAACAGCGCCGCGCCGGTGCGGTTGGGGCCAAAGCGCAAGGCCATGGCCAGAAAGTGGCCGACAAAGATCAGATGGGCCAGCACCATCAAAGCGCCGCCGATGCTGCGAGACCTGAGGTAGGGCAGGGTCACGGCAACCGAGTCGATGAACGGCCTGGCCCCGTCGAGCATGGCCAGGCCCTGCAGCCAGCCGCCGATGCTCAGGCCCACAAAGTAGATCGTCACGCCGACCACCGACAGCCAGAAATGCACGGTGATCAGCCGGGGGTAGGGCCACTCCCAGTGCAGCACCCGGGGCATCATGAAGTAAATGGCGCCAAACAGCACCATGGTGACAAACGCATAGGCGCCCAGGTGCGCATGGGCGACGGTGAAGTGGGTGAAATGGGTGATCTGGTTCACGCTGCGCAGCGCCTCAAGTGAACCCTGAACCGACGAGGCCACATACATTGCGCCACCGAACATCATGAACCGCAGGGTCGGTGAATAGCGCGCCAGGTGCATGCGGCCCTTCATCGTCTGGGCCATGTTGATGGCAAATGCAATCACCGGCACCACCATCATGACGCTTTGCACAATCGACAGCGTGACCAGCCAGCCCGGCACCGGCCCGCCAATCAAATGGTGACCGCCGACCTGCCCATAAAAAAACGCCAGCGTCCAAAAGCCCAGCAGCGACAGGTTGTAGGAGCGGATCGGCCGGCCGATGATCTTGGGCAAAAAGTAGTAGATGGCGCCCACCGCCACCGGCGTGAACCACAGGCCCAGCACATTGTGGCCATACCACCAGTTGGTGGTGGCCTGCTGCACTCCGGTATGCACACCAGGCATTTTGCCGACCAGAAACAGCACCGCGATCCAGAGCAGCGCGCCCACCATGTACCAGACGCTCACATACAGGTGCTCGACCTTGCGGTTGACCAGGGTGAACAGCAGCGGCAAGATGATCAGCGCAAAGCCGACAAACATGAAAATTGCGATTTGCCACGGAATTTCCAGGTATTCCATGCCGGCGGTCCAGCCGGTGGAGGTCGCGCCAATGCCGCCGGCAATGCCGGTGTTGAGCAGCGAGCCGCCCAGCATGACCCAGATGGCGCCCTCCAGCCGGGTGCGCAGCAGGCGCGGCAGCAGCCAGACGATCACGCCCAGCGCCGAATTGGTGATCCAGCCGTAGAGCACGGCAGACAGATGGGCCGTGCGGATGCGCCCGAAGGTCTGCCAGGCCTGGCTGGTCAGCCAGTCGGGCTCATGCAGCTTGATCGACGCGGTCAGGCCGGCCACCGAGCCCACCACCAGCCAGAGGCAGGCAAACGAGATGAACATGAACACCGGAAAAGCGGTGGACTGGTCCGACACGATGCGGTCCTGCAGCTCGGCCGGGTCGGCAATGTCGGTTTTGATGCCGTCCTTTTTCACCGCCTGCTGCATCGAGGACTGCGCGCTGCGCGGCAGGGCCGGGTCATCGACCTGGCCGACCTCGCCGCGCGCAAAGATGACCGATGCGTCATACGGATTTTCTTTCAGCAAGCCCTTGCGCAGCGACCAGATGAACACGAACAAGCCAAGAATGGACAGCAAAAATGCGCCCAGCAGGCTCATGACGGCGCTGTCCATCAGGCTGTCCCGGCCCGGGCGGGCGACACCGTTTGGAGGGGTGATCGGCAGGAACAAAACAAGTGTCCAACGGTCATGAAGTCTCCCGTGGCCAGGCGGCGGCCGGTACAAAACAAAAGTCTGTCACGCACGGCAAAGTTAACGCATGTTGACAAAAATAACCAATCGATATTGGTAGCAAGTTGTGCAAACTCCGGCTGAGCTGGCCCGCAAGCGCGACTGCTGCTGGTTTTCAAGGGGGCCACAGTTCGGCGGCCAAGGCACCTGGCGCTAGGCGTTCAGGCAGCCCAGCGCGCGCAGCACGTTTTCAGCCGTGGCCGGCGCGTCAAGCTGCACCCGCTTGCCCGGCCGCGCCGCTGCCACCGCCGCGCGCAGGGCCTCGAACACGCTGATGGCCAGCATCAAGGGCGGCTCGCCGACGGCTTTGCTGCCGAACACGTTGTCCTCGCGGTTCGGCTCGGGCCAGAAATCAACTTTGAAATGCGCGGGTATGTCGCCGGTGGTGGGGATTTTGTAGGTGCTGGGGGCATGGGTGGTCAGCAGGCCCTGCGCGTTCCAGACCAGCTGCTCGGTGGTCAGCCAGCCCATGCCCTGCACGAAGCCGCCTTCAATCTGGCCGATGTCGATGGCCGGGTTGATGGAGTTGCCCACATCCTGCAATATGTCGACCTTGAGCACCCGGCTTTCACCGGTCAAGGTGTCAAGCGCGACTTCGGTGCAGGCCGCGCCATAGGAAAAGTAGTAAAACGGCCGGCCGGTCAGGGTGGCCTTGTCGTAATGGATTTTCGGCGTGCGGTAAAAGCCGTCGCTCCAGAGCTGGATGCGGTTGGCATAGGCCAGCTTCACCACCTCGGTAAACGGCCGGCTGCCGGCTGGCGAGCTCACCTGGCCGCCCTGAAAGCGCACCGCCTTGGCGCCGCAGCCGTCCAGCCCGGCGACGAGTTGCGCCAGCCTGTCCCGCACATTGCGCGCGGCATATTGCGCGGCCCGGGCGTTCAGGTCGGTGCCGGCCGAGGCGGCAGTCGCCGAGGCGTTGGGCACCTTGCTGGTGTCGCTGGCCGTGGCCAGCACCTGCTCAAACGCAATGCCGAGCTCGTCGGCGACGATCTGGCAGACCTTGGTGTTCAGGCCCTGGCCCATTTCGGTGCCGCCGTGGTTCACCTGGCAGGAGCCGTCGGTGTACACATGCACCAGCGCGCCGGCCTGGTTGAACAGGGTGGCGGTGAATGAGATGCCGAACTTCACCGGCGTGAGGGCCATGCCGCGCTTGATCACCGGGCTGGCTGAATTCCAGGCCGAAATCGCCTCCTGGCGCTTTGCATATAACGATGTTTGCTCCAGTTTTAACAGCAGTGGCGCCAGGATGTTGTCCTCGACCCGCATCTGGTAATGCGTCACATCGCGCTCGCCAATGCCGTACAGGTTGCGCCGGCGCACCGCCAGCGGCTCCAGGCCGAGCTGGCGCGCAATGTCACCCATGATGGCTTCGATCACGACCATGCCCTGCGGCCCGCCAAAGCCGCGAAAGGCGGTGTGGCTCTGGGTGTTCGTCTTGCAGCGGTAGGACGCGATCTCGACATCTTCCAGAAAGTAGGCATTGTCGGCATGGAACACCGCCCGGTCGGCGACCGGCCCGGACAAATCGGCGCTGAAGCCGCAGTTCACCGCCATCGCCAGCTTCAGGCCGGTGATGCGGCCGCTGTCCTCAAAGCCAACGGTGTAGTCGTAGGCGAACGGGTGGCGCTTGCCGGTGACCAGGAAATCGTCGTCCCGGTCCAGGCGCAGCTTGACCGGCTTTTTGAACTTGCGCGCGGCAATCGCCGCCCACACCGCCATCTGGCCGGACTGGGTTTCCTTGCCGCCAAAGCCGCCGCCCAGGCGCCGGCATTCGACCCGCACCGCATGGCTGGCGATGCCCAGGGCATGCGCCACCCAGTGCTGGATTTCGCCGGGATGCTGGGTGCTCGAATACACCAGCCACTGGTTTTGCTCTTGCGGCAGCACATAGGCAATCTGGCCTTCCAGGTAGAAATGCTCCTGGCCGCCGACGTTTAACGTGCCATGCAGCCGGTGCGCGGCGGTTGCCAAGGCGGCATCGGCAGCGCCGCGCCGCACGAACACCGGCGGCAGCACAAAGCTCTGGGCTTGGAGCGCGTCATGCACGTCCAAAATAGCCGGCAGCGCCTCGATCCGGCACTTCACCTGCCGCGCCGCGCGCCGCGCCTGCATCACCGTGTCGGCCACCACCAGGCCGATCACCTGTCCGATGTGCTCTACCCGGTCCTGCGCAAAAACCGGCTCGTCATGGGCGAAGCTGCCCAGCAGCGGGTCTCCGGGAATGTCGCCGGCCAGGACCACGCCGCGCACACCGGGCATCGCCAGCGCCGCCGCCGTATCGACGCCCAGCAGCCGGCCATGCGCGATGGTGGACAAGATGGGCGCGGCATGCAGCGTGCCCTTGAGCTCGGGAATGTCATCGACATAGGTCGCGGCGCCCTGAACCTGGGCCCTAGCGCTTTCATGAAAGCGCGAGGCGCCGGCCGCCTGCGGCAATGGCGGCGGGCTGACGGCGGCCGGCGGCGGGTCGGCCATTTGGTCGGCATGGGCGTTGGCCGCCGTCACCTCCCGATCGGCGACCTCATCGCGGCTCAGGGGAATGTCCTTGTCCAGGCTCATGCCGAACCTTCCAGCACGAACGATTCGAGGTTGATCTGCCGCAGGCCCTGGCTTTCCAGCCAGTAGCGCTCAAGCAGGTTGCCCAGCACCTCGGTGCGGTAGGCGCTGGACGCCCGCATGTCGGAAATCGGCGCGAACTCGGCACGCAGCACCGCCATGGCCTGCTGCACGGTGGCCAGCGTCCAGGGCCGGCCGGTCAGAAAGGCCTCGGTCTGGCTGGCGCGCCCTGGCGTGGCCGCCTCGCCGCCTGCGCCGATCGAGGCATGCGCCACGGCGCCATGCTCGTTTTGCAGCTTGTCGGCCAGGCAGACGGCGGAAATGACATCGTCACAGCGCTTGGAGATTTTGTAGCCTTTCTGCGTCTCGCCGGACGCCGCCTTGGGCACCTTGACATACGCCAGCACCTCATC
>JACMQR010000356.1 GCA_014376885.1 Polaromonas sp. | reverse complement strand
CGGCGCCCGCTGCCCAGCGCCTGGCGGTGCTGGCCAACTTGCGCGCGCTGCTCGGCGTGGTCCTGGAGCAGGGCGGCGGGCGCTATGCCACGTCCTGCGGCCTGGTCCGCGCGCTCAAGGCCGGGGGGGCTGCAGGCGCCGGCGGCGGTGGATGACCAGACGGTCCGGCTGCTGAAAATCCACGGCGCCAAGGGCCTGGAGGCCGAAGCGGTGCTGCTGCTGGACACCGACACGCCAACGCGCGCTGCCGACGCCATGGGCGTGCTGGTCGACGGGCCCGGCGAAGCCGCCGCGCCGCGCAGGTTGGTGTTCCTGGTCAGCGAAACCCAGCCCCCGGGCTGCGCCCGCGAAGCGCTGGCGGCCGAGCAGGCGGTTCGTCAGCGCGAAGAGCTCAACGCCCTGTATGTGGCGATGACGCGGGCCCGCCGCACGCTGGCGATCTCCTCGATCGAGCCTCACCGGGCGACAACGAACAGCTGGTGGCAGCGCCTGCAAGGGCTGATGGCGCCGGTGGGGCTGCCCGCTGCGCCGGGTTTTGACCGCCTGGGCAATCCGCCAAACGATGCGGCGGTCGACGGCGGCCAGGGCAGTGCTGCCGCGCCGGCATCTGGCGCGTTCTTATTGGCCGGGCTCGCGGCCCTGCCAGCCTTCAAGGCGCCCGCCTTGCCCCAGAGCCTGCCGGACGGAGAGGGCCGGGTTGACGCCCGGGTCGGCAAGGCAATGCAATGCACCGCCTGCTGCAGTGGGGCGGCCCGTCGTCGGCGGCGCCTGGGCCTGGCAGGATGTTGCCGTGGCCTGGCAGGGCAATGAAGTGGACCTGGTGCACCGGGGCCAGCCCCTGCGGCTGGACCGCCTGGTCCGGCGCAAGGACGCCGGCCACGAGGGCCACTGGTGGGTGCTTGACTACAAGTCAGCCCTGGCGCCCGAGCAGCAGCCGGCGCTCCGGGCGCAGTAGAGGAACTACCGGGCTGCAGTGCAGCTGATCCATCCCGGCGCGGTTGTCAAGGCGGCGTTTCTCACCGGCATGGGAACGGTTGTCGAGTTGGCCTGACCGCCGCGCCGCGCCGAAAGAATCGGCCCGGCCGGCGCTGGCGGCGCAACTGCAATAATCGCGGCCCGGTGCCCGGCGCTTCGAGGTTGGCAAATTCAGCAGATTTCAGGCGCTCCGACCTGGCCATGCGCGGCCCGCTCAGCGCAGCCGCCTGGCACTGGAGCTGCAGCGCCGATACAGTGCCGGGGAAACGCACTTTTTTGAACACGGAATATTTTTTGACTCACCTATCCACTTTTGACAAGCCACTGCGCATTGCCGTGATCGGCGGCGGCCCGGCCGGGCTGATGGCCGCCGAGGTGCTGGCAAGCGCCGGGCCGGCGGTCAGCGTCCAGTTGTTCGATGCCATGCCGTCGGTGGGCCGCAAGTTCTTGCTGGCCGGCAAGGGCGGCCTGAACCTGACGCATGCCGAGCCGATGGCGCTGTTCGCCCAGCGCTTTGGCGACGAGGGCGCGCCCTTGCTGCCAATGATCGCTTCGTTTGGTCCGGCCGAGGTGCGCGCCTGGGCAGCCGGGCTGGGCGTGGACACCTTTGTCGGCAGTTCGGGACGCGTGTTTCCCACGGACATGAAGGCTGCGCCGCTGCTGCGCGCCTGGCTGCACAGGCTGCGCCGGGCGGGTGTGCGGTTTTCCATG
>JACMQR010000355.1 GCA_014376885.1 Polaromonas sp. | reverse complement strand
TGCACCAGTGCTTTCACCTGCGCGCCGGTGTGCAAAGCGAAACCGTGGAAGGCATCCGCGCGCTGGCGGTCGACAAGGACTATGCGCCGCGATGGAATCCAGCGCGCATCGAGGATGTCAAGCCCGGCATGGCCGATGCCTACTTTGTCAGCCCCTGGAGCGCCGGCGAGCATCCTCTGCGCGATCTGTGAGAAAACCGGGTTTCACTCTTCACGGCTGCAGCTTTACCGGCTTCTGGACTTCATCGCCCGGTCCACCTCGCGCTTGCCCTCGCGGTCCTTGATGGTGTCGCGCTTGTCGTGCTCGGCCTTGCCCTTGGCCAGTCCGATTTCGCACTTCACCTTGCCCGCTTTCCAGTGCATGTTCAGCGGCACCAAGGTGAAGCCTTTCTGGTCGACCTTGCCGATCAGCCGGCGAATCTCTTCCCGGTGCATCAGCAGTTTCTTGGTGCGCACCGAGTCCGGGCGGATATGGGTGGAGGCGGTGCCCAGCGGATTGATCTGGCAGCCGATGATGAACAGCTCGCCGCCCCGGATTACCACATAGCCGTCGGTCAGCTGGACCTTGCCTTCGCGCACCGACTTGACCTCCCAGCCTTCAAGAACCATGCCGGCTTCAAAGCGTTCCTCGATGTGGTAGTTGAAGGTGGCTTTCTTGTTGTCGGCGATGCGCACCGCTGCAGCGGCAGCCTTGGGCGAGAGATTGCTGGCCGGTTTGCCCGAAGGTTTTCCGGACGAGGCAGCGGCTGGTTTTTTGGTGGAAGATGCTTCTTTGGTAGCCATAGTCAAGATAATGGAGCAACGGGGCGAACAGGCACTTGTGGCTCATACAATTGCCCCTAGTCTTAGATTGTATGAAAACCGTTCACAAGTCCGTTCTTCTCTGGCACAGCGCGGCAGAAATGTTTGCGCTTGTGACCGACATAGCCAGCTACCCGCAGTTTTTGCCGTGGTGCGACCGTGCCTCTGTGCAAGAGCAAAGCGAGCAGGGCGTGGTGGCCAAAGTCGGCATTTCCATCGCTGGCGTCCGTCAAAGCTTCACCACCCGCAACCGCCATGAGCCAGACCGCAAGGTCAGCCTGACCCTCGTCGACGGGCCGTTTTCAAGGCTGGAAGGCGACTGGAGCTTCACACCGTTGGGGGATAGCTCCCAGCGCGCCTGCAAGGTCGAATTCACGTTGTGTTACGACTTTAACAACCGGGCATTGGCCACGCTGGTCGGGCCGGTGTTCGACAAGATCGCCGGCACCCTCGTGGATGCGTTCGTCAAGCGCGCAGCGGTTGTCTACGGCGAGGCCTGAGGCACCGGTGGGCGGCGCCGTGCTGGCCATCACCTTGGTTTTTTCACCGGCCCCGCGCCAGCTTTGGCAATGGACGCTGGCGCTTCCCGCCGGCAGCTCGGTGGCCCAGGCGCTGCAAGCCAGTCCCCTTTTTTTAGAATGTCCGGAACTGCTGGCCAGCCGGCTGCGGGTTGGCATCTGGGGCTGCAAAGCCGGTCTGGACCGGCTTTTGGCCGACAACGACCGGATCGAGATTTACCGGCCGCTGCGCGTTGATCCCAAGACCGCCCGGCGCGAGCGCTTTGGCCGCCAGGGTGCTAAATCTGCCGGCCTGTTCATGGCAAAGCGGCCGGGCTCCAAGTCGGGTTATTGAGGCAGTCGCTGTCGGCAATCGCTCGAAGCCTGCGGCTTTCGCTCAGCCGGGCAGCGTCGTCCATGAATTCGCGCTCGCCTTTGGCATTGGCTACCGAGATCCGCACGCCTGACAGCAAGCTCGCGTAGCCTTTTCTGGCCCGCTCGCAGTTGTCAGCTTTGGCGCTGACAAGCTTTTTTGCCTCCGCCTGCTTTTGCGCCATTTCCAGGTCAGCCGCCTGCTTTTTACGGCTTTCCAGCTCGGTGTCCCTGCCCGAAAGCTGCAAAGTGGCAAAGCCGCTCTGGACCGGCGCCGCTGCCCGCATGGCCGGGGCCGGCTCGGTTTCCAGCGGGGCAACCGGCGCGTCGAACCCGGTAGCCTTGCTACCGGGTTGTTTCAGGATATCCTTTTGAAGGATGCTGATTGGCGGCGCCCGGTCGCTAAAGACTTTTCGGCCGTCCTTGTCGATCCACAGCCACTGGCCGAGCGCAGACGGCAGGAACGCGCTGCCAGCAGCAGCCAGAGCCAGGATATGCATCATCGATTTGTAGCGCATCCCCAAAGTGTAAGCCCGGTGTCCGGGATTTTTACTGCCATGCGGGCCGGCAGGCAGCGCGCCAGGCACGCAGTCGGATACGCAGCAGGAGCGCAGTCTGGCCTGAGCGCAAAGGTACAATCGATTTTTTGGAGCTTTCTCTATGCGCCTACTCGGCAAAGCGCTCACCTTCGACGACGTATTGTTGGTGCCAGCGTTCTCCCAGGTCCTGCCAAAGGACACCCTGCTTTCCACCCAGTTTTCCCGAAATATCCGCTTGAATCTGCCGCTGGTTTCAGCGGCAATGGACACCGTGACCGAGGCACGGCTGGCCATTGCCATTGCACAGGAGGGCGGCATCGGCATTGTGCACAAAAACCTCACGCCCCAAGAACAGGCCGCGCAGGTCGCCAAGGTCAAGCGCTACGAGTCCGGGGTGGTGCGCGATCCGGTGGTCGTCACACCCGAGCACACGGTGTTGCAGATGGTCGAGCTTTCAGAGCAGCTCGGAATTTCCGGTTTTCCGGTGTGCGACGGCGGAAAGGTGGTCGGCATCGTCACCAGCCGCGACCTGCGCTTTGAAACCCGCTACGACGTCAAGGCCCACCAGATCATGACGCCGCGAGACAGGCTGGTCACGGTCAGGGAAGGCACTTCCGCCGCCGAAGCGAAGGCCTTGCTCAACAAGCACAAGCTCGAACGCCTGCTGGTGGTGAACGATGACTTTGAGCTCAAGGGGCTGATCACCGTCAAGGACATCACCAAGCAAACCAATTTCCCCAACGCCGCACGAGACGCGGCCGGCCGTCTGCGCGTGGGCGCTGCGGTAGGCGTTGGCGCAGGCACCGAGGAACGGGACGAGGCCCTGGTCAGGGCCGGCGTGGATGCCATCGTCGTCGACACCGCCCATGGCCACACCCATGGCGTGATCGAGCGCGTGCGCTGGGTCAAGCAGAACTATCCGCACATCGATGTGATCGGTGGCAATATTGCCACGGGGGCCGCTGCGCTGGCCTTGGTGGAGGCGGGTGCCGATGCGGTGAAGGTCGGCATCGGCCCTGGCAGCATCTGCACCACCCGCATCGTCGCCGGGGTCGGTATGCCGCAAATCATGGCCATCGACAGTGTGGCCACTGCATTGCGCGGCACCGGCATTCCCGTGATCGCCGACGGCGGCATTCGCTACAGCGGCGACATTGCCAAGGCCATCGCCGCCGGCGCCGGCACGGTGATGATGGGCGGCATGTTTGCCGGTACGGAAGAGGCGCCGGGCGAAGTGATTTTGTTCCAGGGCCGAAGCTACAAAAGCTACCGTGGCATGGGCAGCATAGGCGCCATGCAACAAGGCAGCGCCGACCGCTACTTTCAGGAGTCCAGCACCGGCAATCCGAATGCCGACAAGCTGGTGCCCGAAGGCATCGAAGGCCGGGTGCCCTACAAAGGCTCCATGGTCGCCATCATCTACCAGATGGCCGGGGGCCTGCGGGCCAGCATGGGTTACTGCGGCTGCGCGACGCTGGACGACATGCGCAACACGGCCGAATTTGTCGAAATCACGACAGCGGGTATCCGCGAAAGCCATGTGCATGACGTGCAGATCACCAAGGAAGCGCCGAACTACCGGGCTGACTGATATTGCCTCGCGCCTTTCACCTTGGGTCCTGCGCTGAATGCCCTGAAAAGGCTGGTCTTGTTCGGGGCTGGACGGCGCGACTGTCCTGGCGTACATCTGTGGCCGGATGCTTTGTCGCTGTCGGGCATAAGCGTGCTTACCCGGGGGGGGCGACGATGGCAAATGGCATTTCAAAACGTATTTCAGTTGGCGGCAACTGACCACACCATATGACGCACCAAAAAATTCTTATTCTTGATTTCGGCTCCCAGGTCACCCAGCTGATCGCCCGGCGGGTTCGTGAAGCCCATGTGTTTTGCGAAGTCCATCCGTGCGACGTGAGCGACGACTGGATTCGCGCCTATGCCAGCGACGGCAGCCTCAAAGGAATTATCCTGTCAGGCAGCCATGCCAGCATCTATGAAGAGACCACCGACAAGGCGCCGCAGTCGGTGTTCGAGCTGGGCATTCCGGTGCTGGGTATTTGTTACGGCATGCAGGCAATGGCCCATCAGTTGGGCGGCCGGGTGGAAGGCGGCCACCTGCGCGAGTTCGGCCAGGCGGAGGTGCGGGCGCGCGGGCACACGGCGCTGCTCAAAGGCATTGCCGACGTCACGACGGCTGAAGGCCAGGGCATGCTTTCTGTCTGGATGAGCCATGGTGACAAGGTCACTGAACTGCCACCGGGCTTTACGGTCATGGCCGCCACCCCGAGCTGCCCGATTGCCGGAATGGCGGACGAGGCGCGGCGCTTTTATGGCGTGCAGTTTCACCCGGAGGTGACCCACACCCGGCAGGGTAAGGCAATCCTTGACCGGTTCGTCCTGGGCATCTGCGGCGCCCGGGCGGACTGGGTGATGGGCGACTACATCAGCGAAGCGGTTGACAAAATCCGCGCGCAGGTTGGCGATGAAGAGGTGATTCTGGGTTTGTCAGGCGGGGTTGATTCGTCGGTTGCGGCGGCGCTGATTCACCGCGCCATTGGCGAGCAGCTCACCTGCGTGTTCGTTGACCATGGCCTGCTGCGCCTGAACGAAGGCGACATGGTGATGGACATGTTCGTCGGCAAGCTCCATGCCCGGGTGATTCGGGTCGATGCTGCCGAGCAATTTCTTGGGCATCTGACCGGTGTGAGCGACCCTGAAGCCAAGCGAAAAATCATAGGCCGGGAGTTTGTCGAGGTGTTCAAGGCCGAGGCGGCGCGGCTCAAGGCTGGCCTGGATGGCGCCTACAAGGGTGCCAAATGGTTAGCCCAGGGCACGATTTACCCGGATGTCATCGAGTCGGGCGGCGGCAACAGCAAAAAAGCCATGTCTATCAAGAGCCACCACAACGTCGGTGGCCTGCCCGCGCAGCTGGGGCTCAAGCTGCTGGAGCCCTTGCGCGAGTTGTTCAAGGACGAAGTGCGTGAGCTGGGCGTGGCGCTGGGTTTGCCGCACGACATGGTGTATCGGCATCCCTTTCCTGGGCCGGGCCTGGGGGTGCGAATTTTGGGCGAGGTCAAGAAAGACTACGCCGATCTGCTGCGCCGAGCCGATGCCATCTTCATCGAGGAGCTGCACAACTTCAGGGATTCCGAAACCGGCAAGACCTGGTATGAGCTTACCAGCCAGGCTTTTGCCGTATTCCTGCCGGTGAAAAGCGTGGGCGTGATGGGCGATGGCCGAACCTATGAATATGTTGTGGCGCTGCGCGCGGTGCAAACCAGCGATTTCATGACCGCCGACTGGGCCGAGTTGCCTTACGTGCTGCTCAAGAAGGTTTCCAGCCGCATCATCAACGAGGTGCGCGGCATCAACCGGGTCACTTATGACGTCAGCAGCAAGCCGCCGGCCACCATCGAGTGGGAATGAGCGCGTGCCGGTGGCGCTGGCCTGCCAGCGTCTGACGAGCTTTGAAGGGCTGGAAAAGTTCTTTCCCAGAGGGTCTGGCCGGTGCCGGAAAGATGTTTTGCACTAAGCTTGCACCATGTACCTTCCTGCTCAATTTCAAGGTGACCGCGCTCAGGCCGCAGCCTTGATGCGCGAACATCCCTTCGCCAGCCTTGTCAGCATTGACGGGTCAGTGCTGCCGTTCATCACCCACCTGCCGCTGCATCTGGAGCTTGGAGAACCGGACGCTACGGGACAACAGGCGTTTACCCTTTTGGGCCATGTGGCGCGGGGAAACCCCCACTGGCGCTATTTGCAGGCTCGACCTCAGGCCGTAGTGACATTTCTTGGACCCCACGGCTACCTGTCGCCACAGGTCTATCCGGATCTGGCGCGGGTGCCTACCTGGAACTATCTGGCAGTTCACTGCACGGTGCACGCATCGCTGGTAGAAGAAGCTTCTGCCAAAAATAGACTCGTGCAAAAGTTGATTGCCGACCACGAGCCCGACTATGCTCAGCAGTGGCACCAGCAAGAACCCGGTTATGTCCAGCAAATGCTGTCGGGCATTGTCGGGTTTGAACTGCAGGTAAGCGACCTTCAATGCAAGCTCAAGCTCAACCAGCACCGGCCAGAAGCCTTTTCAGCCATCCGGTCGATGTATGTCAAAGGCAGCGACGGCGAGCAGGAACTGGCTCGCTGGATGG
>JACMQR010000059.1 GCA_014376885.1 Polaromonas sp. | reverse complement strand
TGCCCTGCGGGTTTTTCCACTCCAGCCAGCCGTTGGCCGAGCGGCCCATGAGCGCCATGGCCGCCATGCTCGGGCTGAGGAAAAGATGGTCGCGGACAAAAACCAGCATCTGGTCTTGAGCCGCCATGATGCCTTCGGTGATCAGTTGATTGCGGAAGCGCTCATTCGACGTGCCCTGAACAGATGCTACGTTTTCCACCCGCCCGCGTGAGCCTTTACGCACCACAAAGCCTTCGCTCGTGTATTCGCCCACGCCGTCGGCGCCCGAGCCCCTGCAATAGAACAGCTCTTTTTGTGCACCCGGAAAAGCGGGCGCATTCGTCAGCGGCTCAAAGATCGGCTGGCCCAGCGTGGCCAGCAGGGTGGCGGCGGTTTCGTGAATCTCATGGCAGTCTGCTTCCAGCGGGGCGGGCGTGTGAGGCCGTGCGCCGGCGTTGCCGTTCTCCAGGCTGTAGCGCCCGGCTTTGGTCGCCTCTGAAATCGCAAACCACTCCAGGAACAGCGCATGCGTCTGCGTCATGCTGTTGGTGAGCGAGATCACCACCAGCACCCGGTTCCAGAAGTCCTTGCTCTGGCTGTGCTGCACCAGCCGGGCACCAACGCTGCCGGACTGGCCGATGTACACACGCGGCAAGCCCGCTTCCGACAACTCGCCCAGCAAAAAATACACGCCCACCTGCAGCGCTTCTGGAGTTTTGACGAGCTCGATCAACTGGCTGCGCGGCACCTTAATGACGCGGATGATGCGCGTCGTGATTTCAGCCACGCGGATGCCGCGCGGGTCGCCGGCGGGAAGGAATATTTGAATGGTTTGGGGCCGTGCCATCACTTCCCCCAACTGTCCTTCAACCCCACAGCCAAGTTAAACACCGGCTTGCCCGTCGCATGGTCCACCCGGTCGGCCACAAAGTAGCCATGCCGCTCAAACTGGAACTTGTCATCGGCCTTGGCTTCTATCGCGCCGCCACTGGCGAGTGACGGCTCGACAAACGCGGTCATCACCTTCAGGCTGTCGGCGTTCAGGTTGGTCAAAAAGTCTGCGCCGCCGCCTTCGGGCTGCGCTTGCCTGAACAGGCGCTCGTACAGCCGCACTTCGGCGGGCACGGCATCGGCCACGGCCACCCAGGTGATCACGCCCTTGACCTTGACCGAGTCCGAGCCCGGCGTGCCGCTCTTGGTGTCGGGAATCAATCTGGCGTGCACTTCGGTGATGCGGCCATCGGCGTCCTTCACCGCGCCCACACATTCGATGACATGGCCATATTTCAGGCGCACCTTGCTGGCCGCCATGGGCTGGCCGCTGGCGTTGACGTGCGCCGGGAACAGGCGGAAAAAGCCCTTGGGCGGGGTTTCCTCGTAATCGCTGCGGTCAATCCAGACTTCCTTGCCGATCTTGAAGCTGCGCTGGCCCAGTTCCGGGTGGTGCGGGTGAATCGGCGCGCTGCAGTCGTCGAGCGCACCTAGGCCCATCACCTCCTCCCAGTTGGTCAACACCAATTTCACCGGGTCGAGCACGGCCATGGCGCGCGGGACGCTGCCGTCGAGCGTTTCTCGCAGGCAGCCTTCGAGCGTGCTGTAGTCGATCCAGCTGTCGCTTTTCGTCACGCCGATGCGTTCGGCGAACAGTTGCAGGCTCTCCGGCGTGTAGCCGCGCCGGCGCAGGCCGACGATGGTCGGCATGCGCGGGTCGTCCCAACCGCTGACTTTGCCTTCGTTGACCAGTTGCGCCAGCTTGCGCTTGCTGGTCAGCACGTAGGTCAGGTTCAGGCGGGCGAATTCGTACTGGCGTGGGTGCGGCGTGGCGATCAGGTTTCCTTCCGCCAGGCGGTCGAGCAGCCAGTCGTAGAACGGCCGCTGGTCTTCAAACTCCAGCGTGCAAATGCTGTGGGTGATCTGCTCCAGCGCGTCCTCGATCGGATGGGCAAAGGTGTACATCGGGTAGATGCGCCATTTGTCGCCCGTGTTGTGGTGGTGGGCGCGGCGGATGCGGTAGATGGCTGGGTCGCGCAGGTTGATGTTCGGGCTGGCCATGTCGATCTTGGCGCGCAGCACGGCAGCGCCATCTGGCAACTGGCCGCCCTGCATTTCGCGAAAGCGCGCCAGGTTTTCAGCCGGCGTGCGGCTGCGAAACGGGCTGTCGGTGCCGGGCTTGACGAAGTCGCCCCGGTTGATGCGCATGTCGTCGGCGTTTTGTTCATCAACATAGGCAAAACCTGCTTCAATCAGGTACTCGGCAGCGCGGTACATAAAGTCGAAGTAATCGCTGGCCTGGTAAAGATTGGTTTCCCCCGCGTTGTGCCAGTCAAAGCCCAGCCAGCGTACTGCGTCCCGAATGGAATCTACGTATTCAGTGTCTTCTTTTTCCGGATTCGTGTCGTCAAAGCGCAGGTGGCATACACCACCATAGTCGCGCGCCAGGCCAAAGTTCAGGCAGATGCTCTTGGCGTGGCCAATGTGCAGGTAGCCATTGGGCTCGGGCGGAAAGCGCAGGCGCACCTTGGCGGGGTCAAGCGCGCCGGCGGCATGGTGGGCGGCGTCGCCCGGGCTGCCACCCCAGCGGCGCGCGGCATAGGTGCCCTCGAGCAGGTCTTTTTCAATGATCTGGCGCAGAAAATTGCTGGGCTTTTGGCCGTCCTTGTCGGCAGTGGCGGAAACGGGCTCTAGGGCTTTGGAGGGGGCAGGGGAAGTCATCGACTGATTCTAGGGGCAGACCAGCCAGGTTACGTTTGGCAACGCTCTTCACTTTGCCGGTGGTAGGCGAGATGCTATGTGGTGCGTTTAATAAGCTGTCCGGGCACAAAGCGCCCGTAAAAAAGGAGATCCTCATGAAGACAAATGTCAACAAGATCCGCCGGTCGGCCCGGCTGGCGGCTGCGCTGTCCATGCTGGCTGTGGCGGCCGTGGGATTTGCCGGCAGTGCCCAGGCGCGCGACAACCTGAGCTGGTCGATCGGGGTGGGCATTCCCGGTACCGTGGTCAACGTCGGCAATGCGGGTGCCTATTACCCCCAGCCGGCTTATGTTCAGCCCCAGCCGGTCTACGTCCAGCCGCAGCCGGTTTATGTGCAGCCGCAGCCGGTGTTTGTCCAGCCGGGCCCGGTCTACTACCAGCCGCGCCCGGTGTTCGTCCAGCCTGCGCCGGTGTACCTGGCTCCGCAACCGATTTACTACAGCCGACCCCATGGCCACCAGTGGCGCGGCGGCGGCGAATACATGCAAAACCAGGGCAACCGGTATGGCCCCGGCTATGGTCAGGTGTACTACCAGCGCGAAGGTCGGCACGGCCGCGAC
>JACMQR010000354.1 GCA_014376885.1 Polaromonas sp. | reverse complement strand
GCGCCCGGCCTGATGCCGGTACCCGCCAAGGATGCGGACCGGATGGCGCTGTTCGCGCCCGGCGCGGTGTTTCTCAATCCGGCGGCGCGCGCGGTGTTTGCCGGCGACCGGCTGCGCTTGCAAGATGGCTTGCAACTGCACCCGGTGACAGTGGCGGGCAGCGTGAACGCCGGCGGCGGCCCGCTGGCGGTGATGGACATCGGCAGCGCGCAGGACCTGTTTGGCCGCGGCGGGCAGCTGTCACGCATTGATGTGCGGCTCAAGGCCGGCGCTGACAGCCGCGGCTTTGTTGCCGGCCTGCAGCTGGCGCCCGGCATCACCGCCAGCGCGCCCGGCGACGCGGCCGAGCGCGTCAGCAACCTGTCGCGCGCCTACCGGGTCAACCTCACGGTGCTGGCGCTGGTAGCGCTGTTCACCGGCGCTTTCCTGGTGTTTTCGGTGCTGTCGCTCAGCGTGGCCAAGCGGGCGCAGCAGTTCGCCCTGCTCGGCGTGCTGGGCCTGACGGGGCGCGAGCGCTTGCGGCTGGTGCTGATCGAATCGCTGGCGCTCGGTCTGGTGGGCAGCCTGGCCGGCATTGCCCTGGGCAGCGGGCTGGCCGCCCTGGCCCTGCGGCTGCTCGGCGGCGACCTGGGCGGCGGCTACTTTTCCGGCGTCGCGCCCGCGCTGCAGTGGAGCGGCGGCGCGGCGCTGGCCTATGGTGCGCTGGGCGTGGCGGCCGCCGGCGTGGGCGGCTGGTGGCCGGCGCGGGCCGCCCAGCGCCTGCCGCCGGCGCAAACCCTCAAGGGACTGGGCCTGGCGCCGGGCGCGGGCGCCGGACGCTGGGTGAGCCTTGGGCTGATCGCTGCCGGCGCTGCGCTGGCGCTGCTGCCGCCGGTGCTTGGCATCCCGCTGGCGGCCTATGTGTCGGTGGCGCTGCTGCTGGTGGGCGGCATCACCGCCCTGCCCTGGCTGATCACGCTGCTCTATGACCGGCTCAGCCCGTGGGTGGCGCATCGCCTGCTGCCGCTGCTGGCGGTCGAGCGGGCGCGCCGGGTGCGCGAAAGCGCGGCTGTTGCCGTCAGTGGCGTGGTGGCGTCGCTCAGCCTGGCGGTCGCGCTGACGGTGATGGTGGCCAGCTTTCGCGACTCGGTCACCCAGTGGCTCGATGTGGTGCTGCCGGCCGACCTGTATGTGCGCTCCACCCCGGGCAGTTCGGCCAACGACACCGCTTATTTTTCGCCGCCCTTCGTGCAGGCGCTGGGCAGCCTGCCGGGCGTGGCGCGGGTCAGCACGCTGCGCTCGACCTCCTTGCTGCTGGACGCCGGCCGGCCGGCTGTCATGCTGATTTCCCGGCCGATTGACGACCCGGCCACCAGCCTGCCAATGGTCAGCCCGGCGCTGCCGGTGCCGGCCGGGCAGGTGGCGATTTATGTCAGCGAGGCGATGGTCGATCTGTACGGCGCCCGGCCGGGCAGCGTGTTTGCGCCGCTTTCGCAGGCATTTGACGGCTTTGTGCAAGACGGACGGGCACCAGCAGCTACTGATTCAATAGCAAATCAGCAATTTTTCGTGGCTGGCGTTTGGCGCGACTATGCCCGCCAGTTTGGCGCCATCACATTGGACCAGCGCGATTTTGTTCGCCTGAGCGGCGATGCGCGGGTCAACGACCTGGCATTGTGGCTCGACGGCAGCGTGCCTGATGCGGACGTGCAGCAGTCGGTGCGCGCCCTGGCCGACCGGCAGTCGGGCGGCGGCGCGCTCCTGGAGATGGCCTCGGTCAGCCAGATCCGGACCACCTCCTTGAAGATTTTTGACCGCAGCTTTGCAGTGACCTACTGGCTGCAGGGCGTGGCAATTGCCATTGGCCTGTTTGGCGTGGCCGCCAGCTTCAGCGCGCAGGTGCTGGCGCGGCGCAAGGAATTCGGGCTGCTGGCGCACCTGGGCCTGACGCGGCGGCAAATTTTGACGGTGGTGGCTGGCGAAGGGGCGGCCTGGACGGTCATTGGCGCGGCTGCCGGGCTGGCGCTCGGGCTGGCGGTGTCGATGGTGCTGGTGTTTGTCGTCAATCCGCAGAGCTTTCACTGGACCATGGATCTGCAGGTGCCCTGGGCGCGCCTGCTGCTGCTGTGCGCTGCCGTGGTGCTGGCCGGAACGCTGACCGCCTGGCTGGCCGGGCGCGCTGCAGCGGGCCGGGATGCGGTGCTGGCGGTAAAGGAAGACTGGTGATTGAACTGGCCTGGCCTGCCCGGCTTGCAGCAGGCTTGGCTGGCCAGTTTTCGACGATGGCAGGCAATTTATGCCTGCGGCGCAGAAAGGCTTAAATTCCGAGCAGTTTCTTGGCGTCGCCCAACGCCTTTTCCGACTCCGCATGCTTGCCGGCCTTGTGGAAGGCTTCGCCATCGGCGCGCAGCTTTTTGACCATGGTCATGTCGGCGGCGGCAACTGTTGGGTTGCTTGAAAGCTTGGCGTCGATCTCTTTCATGTGCATCGGGCAGTTGTTGGCAAAAGCCAGTGAAGAGGCGGTCAAGGCCAAGACGGTAATGAGTCGTTTCATGGGAGTCTCCGGTAGACGTCAAAAAATATTGACAACAAATACTAACAAGTTGTTCCTGAAAAAGCGCGCCTGGGCTGCTCTTAACC
This sequence comes from Polaromonas sp., assembly GCA_014376885.1. Lineage (GTDB taxonomy): Bacteria > Pseudomonadota > Gammaproteobacteria > Burkholderiales > Burkholderiaceae_C > Polaromonas. Next base: position 5,551 of record JACMQR010000354.1, on the reverse strand, counting down.
CCAACCGCCGGCGGTGCGCTGCCAGCGCCTGGCCATGCAGCGGCCGGCTCAAAACTTCGGCACCCGTATCCGGCTGACCATCAGCGAGCCGGAAAGGGCAAACAGCAGCACCAGCGGATGCAGCGTGAAGCCGGCAAACACCCACTTTCCGCCCCACAGCGACTCATGCAGCGCACCCTGCCAGGCGGCCAGCCAAAGCACCAGGACCAGCAATACCGAGGTCGGGATCGGCGTTCCTTCGAAATATTTGACCTTGCCGCCATCTCCCGACAGCGACTCGGCCGTGACGTTGAAGCGCGCCAGGCGCGACACGCCGCAGGCCACGAACCCGGCCAGCACGATCCGGTCGTACAGCCCCTGCATGCCGCAGCCATAGGCAATCACCGCCGGCGCCACCCCGAAGGAAATCACATCGGCCAGCGAATCGAGCTCGCGGCCCAGGACCGAGGTTTTCTGGCGCCAGCGGGCAATGCGCCCGTCGAACACATCAAACACCAGCGCGGCCATCACCAGCGCGCAGGCATAGTAGATATGCTGAATGCTGCTCGTCTGCAGGTACGACATGGTGGAAAACAAGGCGCCTGTGCCGCAAACCGCATTGGCCAGGGTGAACCAGTCGGCCAGATGAAATTCCCGGATCATGGCAAACGGCTTGTTCATTTTTGGCAGTGTCATGGCAAGCAGCGTACCTGATTTTTTTGCCCTTCTGACCGTCCACTGCGCCGGCTGGCGCGGCGGGGCGCCACCGCAACCGAGGGTTCGCCAGCCACCCGGCGGCAGGCGCCTGTTTTTTGGGCACTCCCCGCAGCGTCAAGGCTGGCGCCGCATTCGGCAGTTGTTCAGGCACTTGTCCACAGCGTAACGCACAATTTTCCGGGGTAACCTAGCCAGCCCGGTCGCACCCGAACTACTGGCGCGGGCAGGCGGCATTCAGGGCCGGCTACTTGACGCTCGACGCGTCGGTGATGCGGTAGTACATGCCAAAGGCGTCGTCGGTCAGCACCTGGAAATGCCCCTCCACCACGACCGGCTCCATGCTGTACTTCACCGGCGTTTTGCTTTTCACCTCGACCAGGCTTTCCGGCCCGCCCGGCATGCAAAAAGCGCAGGTCAGCGGCACCGACGACAGCAAAAAGTGCCGCTGAGTCGCGCCCGGGTCGAGCGGCATCATGAAGCCCTGGATGCGCTGGGTTTTCTGGTGCAGCGTCAGCTGGCTCAGGGTGAAGACCGGAACGATGCGGTTGTTGGCTGTCTTGGTTTTGACGGCGGTCAGGACCGACCAGGCCACCACATCGTCGCGCGCCGAAAGCGGCGCAAACGGGCTGTTGGCGCCATGCACGCCCGGACCCTGCCCGCTTGGCACGCCAGAAAAATCATCCAGGGTGGCCGGCGCGCCCGGCTTGGGGCGGCTGTCGGTGGCGCGGGCTGGCGGCCCGGCTTGCGCCTGCGCCCAGCCGGGGGCCGTCCCCATCAGGCCGGCGGCCAGCGCGCCGGCAGCGGCCCGGCGCCAGCGGCCATGCCAGCCCGAAATATCAGGAAAATCGCTATGCCCCATGCCGGACTCCTTCAGTGGTGTTCAAAGCGCCATGCCAGGCGCCACTTGGCCGCCGGTCAATGCACATGCTTCATGCCGCAGTATTTGCCAATTGCCAGGCCCTTGCAAGCGGCTTGCAGCTGAATTTGGCAAACCTCGTCGTTCTTGCCTGATTCCAGGCATTTGGCAGCCGCCTCGTGGGCTGCGGCCATGGCCCGGTGGCGCTGGATGTCTTCTTTGGTTTCCTTGTCGCTGTGCTGGGCAGACGCTACGGAAAGCGTAGCAGTAAACGCAATCAGGAAAAGCACCTGAAGCAGTTTTACGGTTAAATTGAAGTTTTTCATGGAGTGGGCGGCCAAAGCGGCCGGGTTACCTCGGTTGGAGAAGCTCGAACACATTGACCCGGTAGGCCTGCCAGGCCGGCAGCAGGGCGGACGCCAGCGCCACGCCAAGCGCCAGCGCTGGCACGGCGGCCAGCTCGGCCGGCCAGGCCAGGGCGCCGACCAGCACCGAGTTTTGCAGCTGCAGCGCCCAGGCCAGCAGCGCGCTCAGGCCCTGGCCGGCCAGCACGCCCAGCAGGCTGGCCAGCAAGGCCAGCCACAGCGCCTCGCACACCAGCAGGCCGGCCACCTTGCGCGGCGGCGCGCCGAGCATGCGCAGCAGCGCCAGGTCGGCCCGGCGCTCGCGCACCGCGCCCCACAGCGCAATGAACACGCTCAGGGCCGCTGTCAGCAGCAGCACGCCGGCCAGCGCCTGCAGCACATCCAGGCCGACGCCGAGCAGGCTGAGCAGGCGGGTGATTTCGAACGCCGGCGCAGCCGCCTGCATTTCCGTGGTGGTGTTGACAAAGCGCGGCAGCGTCACCGCCGCCAGCGGCGTCTTGTACTTGATCAGCGCCAGCGTGACCTCGCGCTCCTGGGCCATGACCAGGCGGTCCTCGTCGTCCAGCGCCGTGTCGGTTTCATGCACCCGCCAGACCGATTCGAGCGGCGTGAGCACCAGCCGGTCGAGCACCGTGCCGCCGGGCGCCAGGATGCCGGTGACGGTGTAGGCGCTTTGCCCGTGGGCGTGGCCGCCAGGCGCCAAGCCGTGGCTGCCGGTGAAGCGCTCGCCGAGCTTTAAGCCGCTTTGCCGCGCCACCTGCGCGCCCAGCACCGCCTGCATCGGCGTGCTGAACATCGCGCCCTCGGCTAATCTAGCCTGGTAGTGGGCCGGGTAGTCCGGCGTCGTGCCGATGATGCGAAAGCCCTGGAAGCTGTCGCCCATGCTGATCGGAATCAAGCGGGCCACCTGCGGATGCGCCTGCAGGGCCTGGACGGCAGCCAGCGGGATGTTGCCGGTGGGCACATCGAGCTGGAACACGCCTGACAAGATCAGCTGCATCGGGCTGCCTTTGGCGCCCACCACCAGGTCGATGCCGGCCAGGTCGCGCTCGAACGCGCTGCTCAACTGGTGGCTGACCAGCAGCAAAAACGTGATCGACGCCAGCCCCAGGCTAAGCAGCAGCACATTGAGCGCAGCAGCCAGCGGCCTGGACCACAGGTAGCGCCAGGAAATTGCTACGATGTTCATAGCTGCTTAGCGACGAGCTGCAAGCGCTGAAGGCTTGTTTTGCTGTTTTTTTCAGAAAAGAACAGCGCCACGCGGCGGTCGTGGGTGGCCACCACCAGGGTGGCGCCGTGGGCTTGGGCGGTGTCCTGCAGCACAGCCAGCGACGCCAAAGCCGCCGCGTCGTCCAGGCTGGCCGTGGGTTCGTCGGCCAGGATGACCCGGGGCCCGAGCAGCACCGCCCGCGCCAGCGCAACGCGCTGCGCCTGACCGCCCGACAGCTGCGCTGGCTTGCGCAAAGCCAGTGCCTGCACGCTCAGGGCCGCTAGCGCCTGGGCGATGCGCGCGTCGTCGGGCGCCTGGCCGGCGGCCCACAGCGCCAGGGCCAGGTTGCCCTGCACCGACAGCGCCGCGCTCAGGTGCAGCTTTTGCGGTAAAAAGCCAATCGTCCGGGCGCGCCAGGCATCGAGCGCCGAGTTTTTCAAGCCGCCCGCGCCCAGCGCCTGGCCAGCGACTTCAAGCCGTCCGGCCGCGGGCGGTGCCAGCCCGGCCACCAGCGCCAGCCAGGTCGATTTGCCCGAGCCCGATGGGCCGCTCAGGAGCAGCACGCCGCCCTGCGGCACGTCCAGGTCGGCAAACGCCAGCGCCGGACCGCCGGCATAGCGGAAGGACAGTTGCCGGGTGCAGATCATGCGCTGGCCTGAAGGCCAGGCGCCGGGACCGGCCCGGCGGAGCAGTCGGCGCACACGCCGCGCACCGCGAAATCCATGCTCAGGCCCTGGTAGCCCAAGGCCTGCAACGCGGCCAGGGCCGACTGGACAGCGCGGTCCAGGTCATGGCCGCTGGCCTGCAGGGCGCCGGCGAGCGGGCTGTCGCGGTGGCAGGTCTGGCATTCGAAGTGCGGCATGGCATGCACGCCGGCCGGCATGGCCTGGTAGCGGCGCACCCGGCTGGCGTCGACCCGGCACAGCAGCAAGCTGACCTGGGTGAGCCGGTCGATCAGCCGGTAGAGCGTGACCCGGTCCAGCGCCAGGGCGCCGTCGCCGTTCAACGCAGTTTGCAGCTGGGCATGGGTGTAGCTGGTCTCGGGATGGGCCAGCAGCCAGCCCAGCACCCGCCGCGCCGCTGCCGTGCGCCGCAGGCCATGGGCCGACAGCAGGGCGTCGATGGCATCCGTGGGATCGGTCGAATTCATCAGTTCCTATTCAAATAGCGTCGCCGGCTTGCCGGTACCCGGCCCGAAAGGCCTGCATTCAGGCAAAACGGCCTGCGGTAAAAACACATATTAACGCAACTTGATTGCATTATAATTTGTGGCTATTGCAATTTGGTTGCATTATTACCGCTTCCCATGACCGCCATGCCGCTCTTGAAAAAATGAACCCTGTTGCCTCCCCTCGCCGATCAGCGCCCGCTGCCGCGCCGGCTTTGCCGCACGCGGCCCACGCCGTCCACGCGGTTCATGCAGCCCGGCCGCGGGCGGGCGCGTCGGTGCTGGCCTGGCCGGCCTGGCTGCGCCTGCTGGCGGTGCTGCCGGTCGTGGTGCTGCTTTGGCTGGCGGTTGCCTGGGCGCAGCTGGACGCGGCCCCGTGGTAGCGGGCGGCGCGGCGGCGGTGGTGCTGCGCAACCTGACGGTGAGCTACCGCCGGCATCCGGCGCTGCACCATGTCAGCGGTTGCTTTGAAGCCGGCTCGCTGACGGCGGTGGTGGGGCCCAACGGCTCGGGAAAAAGCACCCTGCTCAAAAGCATCATGGGCTTGGTGCCGGTCGAAGGCGGGCGTGCGGGCGGCGCGGTGCAGGTGGCGCCGCCGCTGCGGCGCATTGCCTACCTGCCGCAGCTGGCCGAAATCGACCGCAGCTTTCCCATCGAGGTGCGCGACTGCGTGCTGCTGGGCTGCTGGGGCATGGCGGGCGCCTGGGGCGGCGTCAACCGGACCATGGCGGCGCGGATCGACAGCGCCCTGCACGCCGTCGGGCTGGAGGGCTTTGCGCGGCGGCCGATTGCCAGCTTGTCGACCGGCCAGCTCCAGCGGGTGCTGTTTGCCCGCCTGGCGGTACAGGACGCCGAGCTGATCTTGCTCGACGAGCCGTTCAATGCGATCGACGCCCAGACCACCGGCGCCCTGCTGGCGCTGGTGCGCCAGTGGCACCAGGAGCGGCGCACGGTGATTGCCGTGCTGCATGACGCCGAGCAGGTGCGCCAGCACTTTCCGGCCACCTTGCTGCTGGCCCGGGAGCTGGTCGCCTGGGGCGCCACCGGCGACGTGCTGGCCGAGCCCAGCCTGCGGCGCGCCCACGCCATGGCCGAGGCCTGGGATGACAGCGCCGGCCTGTGCGACCTGGATGGCGCGGCCGTGCGCCGGGCGGCCGGGGGGGTGAGGCAATGACAGCAACCGTATGGCTGTGGGACTGGGTGATCGGGCCGTTTGCCGAATTCGCCTTCATGCGCCGCGCGCTGGTGGCGACCCT
>JACMQR010000353.1 GCA_014376885.1 Polaromonas sp. | reverse complement strand
CTGGTGGCGCTGCTCGGCGCCCAGGCGGCCGGGCCGGCGATTTTGACCCTGGTCGTCGACATGCTGGTGACCTCCTCGCTGTGCATTGCGCTGTCGCGGCTGGGCAGCGCCGGCGAGCATGGCGCGGCGCACGCGGCGCGGCTGGCGCTCAAGGGCGTGCTGGTCAATCCGCTGCCGTGGTCGATCGCCCTGGGCGCGCTGGCCTCGGCGGCCGGCTTTGCCTTGCCCGGGCCGGTCATGGGCACCGTCAGCCTGCTGGCCGATGCAGCCTCGCCGGTGGCGCTGTTTACCATTGGCGCGGTGTTGGCGCGCTCTCAAATAAATAGCAAACTACCCAAACCCGTCAAGCACTACCTTCCAGTAACGCTTATCAAACTGGTGGTTCACCCGCTGATGGTGGGCGGCGTGGGCCTGGGGGCCATGGCGCTGGGCCTGCCGCTGCAGCGCCCGGCACTGACCGTGATGGTGCTGGTGGCCGCGCTGCCCAGCGCCAGCAACGTCGCCCTGCTTGCCGAGCGCTTTGGCGCCGACAACGGGCGCATTGCGCGCATCATCTTGCTGTCCACCGTGCTGGCGTTCTTTACCTTTTCGGCAGCGGTGGCGCTGCTGGTGTGAGCCGGCTTACTGCATCAGCTCCAGCAGCGTGCGCGCCACCACCTTGGTCGCCCGGCGCAAGTCTTCCAGCAACAGGTGTTCGTCGGCGCGCTTGGCGTTGCTCTCAAACACCGTGCGCGGCCCGGCGCCGTAGATGGCTGCGGGAATGCCGGCGGCGGCGAACAGGCGCACATCGGTGTAGAGCGGCGTGCCCGACGTGGGAATCGCTTCGCCGAACACCGCTTCCCCGTGTCGTTGCAGCGCCTGCACCAGCGCGGCATTGCGGTTGTCTTGCTGCCAGGCGTCGGCCATCAGCAGGCGCTTGATCTCGACCGTGATGCCGGGAACCAACCCGACGGTTTCAAGAATGACGCGGCGCACCTCGGCCTCGACAGCGGCCGGGTTTTCCTCGGGGATCATGCGGCGGTCCAGCTTGAACACCACCTTGCCCGGAACGACGTTGGTGTTGGTGCCGCCTTCGATGCGGCCGACATTCAGGTACGGATGCGTGATGCCCTCGACCTGGGAGGTGATGGACTGGTACAACTGGTTCTGCCGGTACAGCGCCGTGAGGATGGCATTGGCGCCCTGCAGCGCGTCGATGCCGGTGCCCGGAATCGCCGCGTGGGCCATCTTGCCGTGCACCGTGACTTCGAGCTGCAGGCAGCCGTTGTGGGCGGTGATGACCTGGTAGCTGAAACCGGCGGCAATCAGCAGGTCGGGCCGGCTGAGCTTGTGCCTGAGCAGCCAGCCCGGGCCAAGCATGCCGCCGAACTCCTCGTCATAGGTGAACAGAAGCTCGATGCCGCCTTTTAACGGCAGGCCCAGGGCTTCGAGCGCGCGCACCGCGAAGGTGTAGATGGCGCAGTCGCACTTGCTGGCCGCCGAGGCGCGGCCATAGAGCTTGCCATCAACGATCTCGGCGCCATACGGGTCATGCGTCCAGCCGTCGCCGGGCGGCACCACGTCGCCGTGGGCGTTCAGGGCAATGACCGGGCCGGGGCCGTAGGAGCGGCGCACGACCAGGTTGGTGAGCGACTCCAGGCCATAGGCTGTTACCTCGGCGGCCGGAACCGGGTATTTTTCCACTTCGAAGCCGAAGGCTTCGAGCAGCTCGGCGGTGCGCTCGGCATG
>JACMQR010000352.1 GCA_014376885.1 Polaromonas sp. | reverse complement strand
GCCCGCGCCCTGTTCTTGAGTGAAAAAACCATCAGCAGCCACAAGACCAACCTGATGCTCAAGCTGGGGCTGGAAAACGTAGCCGATCTGGTGCGTTACGCCGACCAGCAGCCTTCTGTGGACGGGCCAACCGGCGAGCCATCAGCCTAAGTCCGGCCCGGCCTGACCCGTCCGGGTCGTCGCAGAGACTGAAACGTCGCGTTAAAGCGTCAACAACGGACCTGGCCTGGTACGGTGGCCAGATTTATTTCGGCCGGCGCTTGCGCATTCAACGGCGCGCAGCCTTGCACCTCGGAATCTTCCGAGTTTTGACTCGGAACGGCCTGATACCCATGACTGTGTAAATTGTGTAAATTCGTCTTCATTGGATTTCAACACCCATGGATTACTGCCGCGCAGGACCTATAAGTCCTTCCGAGCCGTTTCTTTTGGGGGTCGACAACACGTCGAAGCCGGGCATTTTGGCCCCGGGTATTCACAACTGAGATATTACAAATGAAGACGATAGTGAGCAAGCTGGCAATTTTCCTGGGTGCTTTGATGGTGACGGGCTCTGCCATGGCCCAGTGGGATTCCCAGACCTTCGGCGTGACGGCCAGCGTCCCGCGGGGGTGCTTGATTGTTGTCAAGACCCAGATGGCGTTCGGCACACTCAATGTGACCTCAGACACCACCGTCGAGAGCCAGGCCACGTTTGATGTGACCTGCACCAATGGCTCTGGCGCGGTTTCGCTGACCTTTGCCTCCGCGAATGGCAACAGCCCTGCGCCGGCCTCCACCTTCAAGATGATCACCGGTGCAGGCACCACCGCAGCCCAGCGCCTTACCTACGAGCTCTACAAGGCCGACAAGACGACAATGATTGCCATTGATACGGCGACCCCTTTCACTGAGCTGGTGGCCGATGGAACCGCCAAGAGCCTGACCATTAACGGAAGAATTGCTGCTGCAGCCAAGAAGGGGGCCATGGCCGGCACCTACACCGACACGGTGACCATGACGGCGACTTACCCCGCCATTTGATTTTGAGCCGCTATTCCCTCGGGCGCCTTAGCTGTCGCGTCCTGTCTTGCCTGGTGCGCCTGCCGTTCCTTGCACTTGCGGCAGCCTGGCTGGTGCCGGCCGTGGCCAGTGCTCAGCTGCTCATCCATCCGGTGCTGGTGGAGTTCGGTGCTGCGCAGCGCATTGCCAGTGTAACGGTCACGCTCGACAGCACTGCAGCCGAGCCCATGCTGCTGCAGGCCGATGTGCTGAGCTGGACCCAGCGTCTGGACGGCAGCGCGGTGTCTGAGGACAGCGGCGACCTGCTGGTCGTTCCGCCAATGGCCGAACTCAAACCCGGCGAGCAGCAGACTTTCCGCATTGCGCTGCGCGGCGCCCGGAAAAAACCCGAGGAAGCGGCTTACCGGCTGATTCTCGAAGATGTGGCGGCGCCGCCTGCCGATGCGTCTGGCCAGCCGGGCATGGCGATCAATTTCCGTATGCGCCATGACCTGCCCATGCTGCTCGCGCCCGTGGGCCCGGTGGTGAACAAGCTTTCCTGGAAGCCTTGCCCGTCCGAAGCCGGGCTGGCGTGCGTGCGCGTCGTCAACGCCGGCAACCGCCGGGTCAGCGTGCAAACGCTCACGCTGCTCGGCGACGGCTGGCAGCAGGCGCTGCCGCTGAAGATAGCCGAAACGGTGCTGGCGGGCACAGAGCGCGAGTGGCGCGTTCCGCTTGCGCCGGGGCAGGCCGGCGCGCCGCGCGGCGTGCAGGTCCTTTCGGTGCGCGGCGAAACCGTCCAGGCCGAAGCCGCCGGCTTTTGACCGGCGCCAGGCGCTCGACCTATGCCTCTCGCGCGCCTGCAGCGCCAGTGCATCACTGGTCCGTCCGGACACGCTGACGTTCGTACCCCGACACGGCGCGCGGTGTTGCGCCTGGCGCTGGCCGTGCTGGGCTCGGCCGCGCTGGGCCCGGCTCCGATGCCGGCCGGGGCCGCGCCGCTGGCCGTGAACCCGCCGCTGCAGCCCGACGACGCGGCGCGGACGGCGCCGCCCCGCCCGCAAGCCGGCGCCCATCGCCTGGCCCAGGCGACTGGTGCGCATGAGGTGCTGCTGGTCGACGTGTTCATCAACGGCCAGCAGCTCAAGGACATTGTCACCGTGGAGCGGCTGCCCGGCGGCGCGCTGCTGCTGCCGGCCGGCGCCTGGACCGCGGCGCGGCTGGCCCCGCTGGCGAAAGCCTCGGCCTTCGCCGGTGGCACCCCCGCTTTCTCACTCGACGCGGTGCCCGGGCCCAGCTACCAGGTGACCCGCCGGCGCATGGCCCTTGAGGTCCATGCCCCGGCAACCGCCTTTGTCGGCTCCCTGCTGAACATGCCGCGCAGCCGCGCGGTGGCGCCCGCGCGTCCCCAGCCTGGCGTCATGCTCGACTACGACATGGCGGCGAGCCAGGGCCATGGCAGTAGCAGCCAGGGCGCCACACTGGAGTTGACGACTTTTGGCAGCCTGGGCAGCTTTGTGGGTTCGGCACTGCTCGGCCGCAGCGGTCAGGTCAGCTCGGCCACCCGGCTTGACACCTACTGGCGCCACGATTTGCCCGAGCGCATGCAAACGTTGGTGGTCGGCGACGCTGTCGGGGTGGGCGGCGGCTGGAGCCGGCCGGCGCGCTATGGCGGGATTCGCTGGGGCACTGACTTCGGGATGCAGCCGGGGGTGGTAACACTGCCGCAAATCAGCCTGGCCGGCGAGGCAGCCCTGCCGTCGACCGTGGAG
>JACMQR010000351.1 GCA_014376885.1 Polaromonas sp. | reverse complement strand
GCTGGCGCGGCGCCCGGGTGCAGGGCTGGCTGTTCGAGGGCGTCGCGGCGCGCCGCGCGGCCGAGCAGCGCCTGCAGGCGGTGGGCGTCACGGCAACGCTGCGCAGCGCCTACAAGCCGCTGCTGCACTACTTCCTGGAAGAGGTCGATGGCGCCGGACTGGCCGAAGCCACGGTCACCTACCCGGTGCATGCAGCCGCCGCGCCGCGCCGTTTTCTGCTCGAAGCCTACCCGCTGGCGGCGCTGCTGCCGGGCTGCCGGCTCGAGTTCAGGCCCGGCGGCAGCGACCTGAGCTACCAGCTGGCGCTGCGACTTAAAGACGGCCGCCAGCGGCAGGCCAGCGTGTTCGTACCCAACCGGGTGCATGTCGACCCCCAGGGCGCAACGCTACTGTCGCCCACCGGCTGGCTCAGGACGCAGGACGCCGCCAGCCCGCCAGCCCAGACCGACGCCGCCCAGAAAACCGACTACGAACAGGTTTTCGAGAAAATTATGCATACCGTTGGCCAGCACACTTGGCCAGCGCAGGAGCCCTACTTCGAGCGGCTGGACATTCGCGTGGACCTGCCGGGCACCGAGCACATCCTGCCGGTCGGCCATGAATGCATCAGCATCCATGAAGCCCTGCACGAGGACATTTATTTTTCGCTGCTTGAAGCCTTTCAGCATCGCTCGGGCCGCGCCAGCGGCGACCGGCGCCTGCAGCCCGGCCAGATCGTGCCGGACGTGCGCCCCAGCCCCACGGCGCCGCGCCTGCGCATCACAGCGAGCCGCTTTGACGCGCCCGCGCAGGACCGGCGTGCCGGCGCCTGCCCGGCGCGCGAGGAGCCGCTGGAGCGGCTCGGCACCGCGCCGCACCCGGACCGCATCGCCAGCGAAATACACCGCCTGGGCGGCCAGCGCTTTGGCGCACTGTCGCGCCAGGGCCGGGCGGTGCATGGGCTGTACCACGCCGCACCGGGACCAGCCGTGTTGATCAGCGGCGGCCAGCATGCCAACGAGACCTCGGGCGTGGTCGGCGCCCTGCGCGCTGCCCGGCAGCTCACTGCCGGCGGCAGCGCCCACTTTGCGCTGATCCCGCTGGAAAACCCGGATGGCTACGCCCTGCACCGCGAGCTCGGCCTGCAGCACCCGCGCCACATGCACCACGCCGCCCGCTACAGCGCGCTCGGCGACGACATCGAATACCGCGAGCAGCCGCCGCTTTACGAGCGTGAAGCCCGGGACCAGGCGCTGGCCCTGTCGGGCGCCCGGCTGCACATCAACCTGCACGGCTACCCGGCCCACGAATGGACGCGGCCGCTGTCCGGCTACCTGCCGCGCGGTTTTGAGCTGTGGACCATCCCCAAGGGGTTTTTTCTGATCCTGCGCCACCACCCCGGCTGGGCGGCCCGGGGCCGCGCCCTGCTCGAGCAGGTCAGCGCGGCGCTCGGCCAGGTGGACGGGCTGGCCGGCTACAACGCCCGCCAGATGGCGCTGTACGAACGCCACGCCGGCGCGCTGCCGTTTGAAGTGCTCAACGGCACGGCTTGCGTGCAGTCGGAATCCGAGCGCCCCGGCGCGCCGCTGACCTTGATCACCGAGTTCCCGGATGAAACCGTGCATGGCGAAGCGTTCCGCTTTGCCCACACGGTGCAGATGCGCGCCACGCTGGCCGCGGTGC
>JACMQR010000350.1 GCA_014376885.1 Polaromonas sp. | reverse complement strand
CGCACCGTCCACCACTGCGGCCGGTCGGTAACCTGGATCAAGCCGTGGTTGTGGCAAAAACGAACCATGGTGGCCACCGGGAACTGCAGCATCTGGTCGGTTGGGCAGGACCAGATGCTGCCCATCATCGGCAAAAAATACCAGTCGCGAAATTCATCCGAGAAGTCCTGCTGGCGCAAAAATTCGCCCAGCGGCTGCACCATGGCGGCCTCGGCATTGGCGGTGGCCAGCGCGGTGGTGATGCGGTTAAAGCGCACGATGTCGCGCAGCATGCGCAGAAACTTCCAGCTGACCAGGTTGCGCCGCTGGGCAAACACGCTGTTCAGGCTGGAGCCGCTCCACTCCAGCGCCCGGCCGCCGCGCGCGCCGGGTGCCTTGACCGAAAACGACATGTCCGAGCGGGCAGTGTCAACGCCCAGTTCGGCAAACAGCGCAATCAGGCCCGGGTAGGTGCGTTCGTTGAACACCAAAAAGCCGGTGTCCACGCCGTGGCTGACGGGACCGTGCGGCGTCGGCAGGGTGACATCGACCGTGTGGGTGTGGCCGCCGAAATAGTCACCGGCTTCAAACAGCGTGATGCGGGCCTGGCCCTTGAGCGCGTGGGCGGCAGCCAGCCCGGCAATGCCCGAGCCGACAACCGCTACCCTGGGCAGGGCGGCGCTCATGCGTGCACCTTGGGAGCGGGCTGGGCTGTCAAAATGCTGCGAAACAACCCCGGGCGAACAAGGTCGCAAGAAAGAAACAAAACCGCCCCGGGCAGGCAAACCGGCCTGAAGGATTGCGGCAAAGGCCTGGCAACACCGAAACGGGGGATTCCGGGTTCCTGGCGCGGCGCGCAGTGGCGCGACAAAAATGAACGGCAAGGCGCAATGCCGACCCGCCGGGTTCCCCGGCTTGCAGACCACGGGTGGTAAAGTTTTGTTAAATCCTGGAGGGCCTTCAAGGCGCTGCCTGGCGCGCTCATGGCTTGGCCAGCTGCTTTTCAATTTCGGCCAGAAACTTGCTGCTGCCCGGCTCGGTCATCGAATTGAAAGCGGTGACGGCCGAGCCATCGCGGGAAATGATGTACTTGTAGAAGTTCCAGCGCGGCGGCGTGCTGGTGGTGCTGGCCAGCTGCTTGAAAAGCGGGCTGGCGTCCTTGCCGCTGACGCTGGTTTTGGTGAACATCGGAAACTTCACGCCGAAGGTGCTTTCGCAAAAGTCGGCGATTTCCTTGTTGCTGCCCGACTCCTGGGAAAAGTCGTTGGACGGAAAGCCCAGCACCACCAGGCCGCGGCTTTGGTACTTGTCATGCAGCGCCTCCAGGCCTTTGTACTGCGGCGTAAAGCCGCAAAAGCTGGCGGTGTTGACGACCACCACCACCTTGCCGCTGTACTGGCACAGCGACTGCGGCTTTTCATCCTGCAGCCGGGCTGCGGTTTGCTGCAGCACTGCCGGGCAGGGCGGCGCTTTTGAAGGCGCGGCCAGCGGTGCTGGCTGCGCATGCGCCCGGGTCAGTGCCGCGCCGGCTGTCAGCGCCATGGCCAGGGATGTCAATGCAGTCAGGAGGTGGGTTCGCATGGCGTGCTCGGATGAATGGATAGGCTGCAGCTTATACGCGGCAGCTGGAGTGTTGGATTCAGCCTGTCAAATGCCCTGCGCCCATCGCCTGGGTGGCAAGCGTTGTCACAGTACTTTCCCAAAGTTCAACAACAATCCGTTTCAGTGCAAATCCGTTACGTGCCGGGGCGCGTACCTGCTGACCAAGGAGTTTCCAATGCTTTACCCTGAACTGTTCAAGCAGCTCGAAGCCGTCCGCTGGGACATGGACAAGGACATCGCCTGGTCGACGTTTGACGCCAGCCAGCTGACCGACGAGCAGGCCCGGACCATCAAGATGAATGCCATCACCGAATGGTCGGCCCTGCCGGCGACCGAGATGTTCTTGCGCGACAACCGGGGCGACAGCGACTTTTCGGCGTTCATCTCGGTCTGGTTTTTCGAGGAGCAAAAGCACTCGCTGGTGCTGATGGAGTACCTGCGGCGCTTTCGGCCCGACCTGGCGCCCACCGAAGCCGAACTGCACGAGGTGCGCTTCGAGTTCGAGCCCGCGCCGCCGCTCGAAACGCTGATGCTGCATTTCTGCGGCGAGGTTCGCCTGAACCACTGGTACCGCTGCGCCAGCCAGTGGCACACCGAGCCGGTCATCAAGCAGATCTACACCCGGCTCAGCCAGGACGAGGCGCGCCACGGCGGCGCCTACCTGCGCTACATGAAGCGCGCCATCGGCAAGTCCGGCGACGAAGCCCGTGCCGCCTTTGCCAAGGTCGGCATGCTCATGGCCAGCGCCCGGCGCACCGCGCAGGCGCTGCACCCGACGAATTTGCATGTCAACAAGGCTTTGTTTCCGCGCGACACCATCCAGAGCCGCCTGCCCGACCCCGAGTGGCTGGCGCACTGGCTGGACAGCCAGATCAAATTCGACGCGGCGTGGGAAACCAGAGTGGTCGAGCGCATCCTGCACAATCTGAGCCTTTTGCTGGAGCGCCCGTTCAAGACCGTCCAGCAGCTCAACCACTACCGCAAGGAAATGGCCCGCCAGGTCGCCGCCGCCCTGGAACCCGCCGCCCTGCAACCCAGCCCATGACGCCACCACCTGCCTTTCTCGACAAGATCGCCGCCCGCCAGGACGCGCCAGCGCGCATGGCCGCGCTGCCGCGCCCGGTGGTGTTCACCAACGGCGTGTTCGACGTGCTGCACTGCGGCCATGCCACTTACCTGGCGCAGGCCAGGGCGCTCGGCGCCAGCCTGGTGGTGGCGCTGAACACCGACGCCTCGGCGCGCCGCCTGGGCAAGGGGCCGGAGCGCCCGCTGAACCGCCAGGAAGACCGGGCGGTGCTGATGGCGGCGCTGGAGTCGGTTAGTTTGGTGACCTGGTTTGACGAGGACACGCCGCTCGAACTGATCACCGAGCTCCGGCCCGATGTGCTGGTCAAGGGCGGCGACTACGCCATGGATGCGCTGGCCGAAACGGCTGTGGTGAAAGCCTACGGCGGCCGGGCGCTGGCGATACCTTTTGTCGAGGGGTATTCGACGACTTCGCTGGTGAGGAAGATTCGCGGGGGCCCCATTTAGTTGCCTGCAGGCTTGTATTTGCCACTGGATACGCTTCGTGAAATTTCGGTTTATCTACCTGTTATTCACTGGTTTTATTTAAAATATTTGTTTATTGATAGATACTTGCGAAAAAGTATCTACCCATGAACATCGACAACCTTCACCTTGTCAATGCGGTACGGGCCTTGTTGGCGCAGGCTCCCGACCAAAGTGCCGCGCAACTGCGTTCGGCCACTGGCAAAAGCCAGTCGAGCATTTCACTGGCATTGCTTGGCCTGGGCGGCGAGATGCAAAAACTCGGCGCGGCACGCAGCACACGCTATGCACTCACCCAAGATATCCTGGGTTTGTCGGCATCCCAGGCAGTGAGTCTTACCAGCGAGGCCGGTGACATCCATGATGTCGGCATGCTTGTTTTTTTGAAGTCGAACCGGGTTCATGTGCGGGGGCCGGGGTCGCTGGAATGCCTCGCCAGCGCGCGCTTGCCCTGGTTTTTGACACCGCTTCAGCCGCAGGGGTTTCTGGGCCGGGAAGTGGCGCGTCTGCGGCCTGACTTTCCGGCGGACCCTGACGACTGGTCGCTGGCGCAAGTGCTCTACATGGCCGCCAATCACCAAAGCGACCCGCCCGGCGCGTTTGAACTTGGCCGAGTGCGCGGAAAACGCGTTTCCGAAGCGCCGCACGATGGGCCGCTGCGGCTCGCCCATTACGACGAGTTGACGCGCAACATCAACCAGCGGTTGCCCGCCGGTTCTTCAGCCGGTGGAGAGCAGCCCAAATTCACCAGCACGGTGCCGGTTGACGGCAACCCGCTCCATGCTGCGCATTGCATCGTCAAATTCACGCCGCCACGCGGCACGCCTTTTGGCGAGCGCTGGCATGACCTGCTGCAGCTCGAACATCTGGCCAATGAAGTGCTGCGCTCCCAAGGCATTGCCGCCGCCCAGACCCGGCTGCTGCACAGCCCGCAGCGCACCTACCTGGAATCGGTGCGTTTTGACCGAATCGGCCTTGCCGGAAAACGCCATGTGGTCGCCGCATCAGCACTGCACGACGAATTTGTCAAGGCGCCGCGCCAGCATTGGGTGGCCAGCTGCGAGGCGCTGGTGGCGCAAGGGTTGCTGCCCGCGGCTGATTTGCGTTCGGTGGTGCTGACCTACCTGTTTGGCCAGTACATCGGCAACACCGACATGCATTTTGGAAACCTCTCGTTTTTTGTCGATGACGTGGCCCATCCCCGCTTTGCCATCACCCCGGTGTACGACATGCTGCCCATGATGTGGCGGCCCAACATCCACTCCGGCATGCTCGACCTGGACCCGGTGCGCCCACAGTTGCAGCCCGGGGGATATGGCGCGGAAGCGGGGCTGGCCCGCGAATGGGCGCTGGCTTACTGGCAACGCGCCGCCGGACTGACGGGTTTGAGCGCGGGCATGCGCAGGGCCTGTGCGCAAAACGTGCAGCGTCTGCAAAGCGGCTTTGCGGAGTTGTCTTGAACTGAAAAATGCCTGTTTCAGGCGGGTGCGAAAGATTCGCGGTGGTTCTGCGGCGGATTGAATTTTGCTATTGAATTAATAGCTGTCTGCGCATGCCCTGATTGCGCGGAAGGCTGATTCGATTAGAAATTTTTCACTGTACGGGTTTTTCGAGGGCCTGATTTCCTGGTTTGCACCACAGTGGCTCTTGGTTGTACAATAAAGTGTACAAATTTGGAGCCTCGTCATGGATGCCGTCACCTACTCTGCCGCCCGAGCCAACCTGGCCAGCACCATGGACCGGGTGTGCAACGACCATGAAGCCTTGATCATCACCCGCAGCGGGGCGCAATCCGTCGTCATGATTTCCCTGGAAGATTTTCAGGCGCTGGAAGAAACGGCGTACCTGCTGCGCAGCCCTGTTAACGCCAAACGCCTGCTGGCCGCCGCCGCCCAACTCAGCGCCGGCAAGGGCACGGAACGGGAACTGAGCCAGTGAAGCTGGTTTTCGCGGACGAGGCCTGGGAAGACTACCTCTACTGGAAAAAACAGGACAAGCGGATGGTCGAGCGCATCAACAAGCTGATTCGGGAGATTCAGCGCGAACCGTTTTCGGGCGTCGGCAAGCCCGAGCTGCTGAAGCATGCACTGTCAGGATTCTGGTCGCGCCGGATCACCGATGAACATCGCATGGTTTACAAGGTGGAAGGCGATGTGCTGTTGCTGGCGCAGCTTCGGTATCACTATTGAGTGATACGCTGCAGGGTATTTCACATGATCAGTCTTCGGCGTGCCAACCAACGGGAAACGAACCGATATGCCGCGCAAGCCCAACCCTGAACTGATTGATCAAACCGCCCCGGAAGCCACTGACGAGTGGTTTGCCGAGGCACGCCCCGCCAAAGAAGTTCTACCCGGCTTGCTGGGCGACGCAGCGGCTCAGGAAATGCT
>JACMQR010000349.1 GCA_014376885.1 Polaromonas sp. | reverse complement strand
TGGCGATGTTGCTGGGCGTGCTGTGGCCGCTGACGTTCCCGCTGGCGGTGCTGATCATCGGCAACCGGCAGCTGGGCCTGTTCATCCTGATGCACGACGCGGCCCACGGCCTGCTGCACCCGAACCGCCGGGTCAACGATCTGGTCTGTCGTTGGCTGTGCTCCTCATCGCTGGGCGAGTACCGGCCTTATCACCTGCAACACCACCGTTTCGTCCAGCAGGCCGAAGACCCGGATCTGGTGCTGTCGGCCCCCTTCCCGATCACCCGCGCCTCGCTGCGCCGCAAGGTCTGGCGCGACCTCAGCGGCCAGACCTTTTACAAGCAACGGATCGGCCCGTTCTTCGCCGAGTTCAAGACGATTCGCTCGCCGCTGGAACGGCAGTCGCAAGAGTTGGTGCGGGGCCGCCGCTTCCTGATCGGCAATGCGCTGGGCTTTGCCGTCTTCGCCGCTGCGGGTTGGTGGTGGGTGTGGCTGTTGATGTGGTTGCTGCCGATGGCCACTTGGTTGCCACTGATCACCCGCATCCGCAATATTGCCGAGCATGCCCTGATCGGCAGCAACCAGCCCGATCCGCTGCGCCAGGCGCGCACGACGCACGCCGGGTGGATCGAGCGCGCGCTTCTCGCCCCCTACTGGGTCAACTACCATGCCGAGCATCATCTCTTCACGCAACTGTCCTGCTGGCAACTGCCCAAGGCCCATGCGCTGTTGCAGCTCAAGGGCAGGACGGCCGAGATGGTGATCGAGCCGGGCTATGCCTCGATGCTGAGGCTGGCGACGTCACGCTGAGCGAGACGTCCGCGTTCAGCGGCGGCTCAGGTGCCGCCGAACGACCCGTTGACCGCCCACGCGTCGAGCGACGTCCGCATCGCCGCCACCATCGCCGGGTGAGTCGGCGCATGACCGGCGCCGTCCACCCACCGCAACTGTGCCGCAGGCCAGCGCTGCTGCAGCGCCAACGCGCCGGCCGGTGCGCAGATGCGGTCCTGCGTGCCGTGCAGCAGCCGCAGCGGCACGTTCGGCAGACCCGCCAGCCGATCCAGCAAGGCCGCGCTGCCGTCGAGCCAGCAGCCGTGCCGAAGATAGTGGGCCTGCACGCGATACCGCTGCAGCAGCGGCGCCAGCGCTGGCTCAACCGGCCCGGGTGATGCCACCGCATCCAGCGATTGCTCCCAGCGCCACCAATGCCGCACCAGCTCGGCCTGCTCGGCCTCACGCCCTTCTTGCATGACGCGGTCCAGCGCCTCGACCAACGAAGCGCCCGCCGGCTGCCAGCGTGCCCAGGCCGCCGCATCGAAGAACCCGGCAATGTCCTGCCGGCGCGCCAGGAACACGCCGCGCAGCAGCAAGCCGGTCACCGCAGCGGGATCGTCGAGCGCATGCAGCAATGCCAGCGTCGCGCCCCAGGAGCCGCCGACCACCAGCCAGCACGCCAGCCCCAGGTGCTCACGCAGGCGGCGCAGATCGGCGAGCAGGTGGGCCGTCGTGTTGTGCAAGGTGCAGCCGGCCGGCTGGCTGGCGCCGGCGCCACGTTGGTCCATGCAGATGACACGGTACCGCGCAGAATCGAAAAAACGCGCCAGCAAAGGCGAGCAGCCCGAGCCGGGGCCACCATGCAGCACCAAAGCAGGCAGGCCGGATACCGGCCCCCACTCGCGAACCTGCAGCGCATGGCCGCCGTCCACGGGCAAGCGCCAGGTTCGCTGGGCGGCCGCCTCGGGATACAGGTCCGGCAGACGGGG
>JACMQR010000348.1 GCA_014376885.1 Polaromonas sp. | reverse complement strand
TTCGACAATGCCGTCGTCGACAAACTTTGAAAAAGTCCGGCTGACGGTTTCGAGCTTCAGGCCCAGGTAGCTGCCGATTTCTTCGCGCGTCATGCGCAGCAGCAGCTCGGACTGCGAAAACCCCCGGGCATGCAGGCGCTGAACCAGGTTCAGCAAAAAAGCGGCCAGCCGCTCTTCTGCGCGCATGCTGCCCAGCAGCAGCATCACGCCGTGTTCACGAACGATCTCGCGGCTCATGATCTTGTGCACATGGCGCTGCAGCGACACCACCTCGCGCGACAGCTCTTCTATGCGGTCAAACGGCATGACGCACACCTCGGCGTCTTCCAGCGCCACCGCGTCGCAGGTGTGCTGGTCTTTCACGATGCCATCCAGGCCAATGATCTCGCCGGCCATCTGAAATCCGGTGACCTGGTTGCGGCCGTCCTCGGTGGAAATGCAGGTTTTGAAAAAGCCGGTGCGGATGGCAAACAGTGACGTGAATTTTTCGCCGTTGCTGTACAGCCGCGCGCCACGCTTGACCTTGCGCCGCACGGCGACCACTTCTTCGATCCTGTCCATCTCGGCGGGCTTGAGGCCCATGGGCATGCACAGTTCACGAAGATTGCAGTTCGAGCAGGCTACCTTGATGGTGACCGGCGTGATGGGCGGGAGCCCGGTGCCGCTGGCCGCTTCAGCGCGCTTTCCTGTACCCGTGAACTCTGGCGTGACCTCATGCATGACATTCTCCTGACGAGGGTTCGATGCTTGGTTTAAGACCGGCTGGCCGTTGACCTATGTCAAACAAAAAAGGCGGACTTCGCGGTACATTGGCAGCGCCTGCCCCAAAGACCGCGGGTGCGCGTTTCAAGAAACCGCCGCGAACGCACTGCAATTAATTGTATGCCCATGCCCACCCATGAATGGACCAGCCGCTTCGACGCATTCGGGCTCGTGACACGTCGGCCTTCAGGTGGCGGCGACGGGCGCTTGTTTGCCAAATCATCGAGAACCGTTTTATGCAAGCCGCGCTGGCCATGACGTCCTTGCTGATGGGGCTGGCCGGCGGGCCGCACTGCATCGCCATGTGCGGCGCTGCCTGCGCGGGCATCGGCAAGGCGGCAGGCGCGCGTAAAACCTCGGCGCTGTGGTCATTCCAGGCTGGCCGGCTGGCCAGCTATTCGGCGCTCGGTGGGGTGGCGGCCGCGTCGATGCAGGGCTTGGGGTGGCTGACCACGCAAACGGCGGTCCTGCGCCCGGTCTGGACGCTGTTTCATGTCGCCGTGATGGTGATGGGGCTCGTGCTGCTCGTGCTGGCGCGCCAGCCGGTCTGGCTTGACAGCACGGCGCGCGGCCTGTGGCATCAGGTCCGGGCTTTCCATGCTTTCTGGGGCCGGGGCGCGCCGCTGGCCATGGGCGCACTCTGGGCCTTCATGCCCTGCGGCCTGCTGTACTCGGCCGTGCTGGTGGCGGCGCTCAGCGGGGGGCCGCTCAATGGCGCTTTGACCATGGCGCTGTTCGCCCTGGGCAGCAGCGTGTCCCTGCTGATCGGCCCCTGGCTGCTGCTGCGCCTGCGCGGCAACGGCGAGTGGGGGATTCGACTGGCTGGGCTGGCGCTGGCGGCCACGTCCGGCTGGGCCTTGTGGATGGGGCTGGTGCACGACACAGCGCCCTGGTGCGTGACGGGTTGAGAAAATTTTCTGTATAAATTGGCTTTTGTGCTTGCTCGTCTTGATTTTATTGCTATTCAAATAATAGCGACATGGTTGCGCCGCTGCAGGGTTGGCGCCGCAAGCAACCCGCCAAAAGCAAGCAATAAATCAAGCTCTAGCGCCGCATCAAGGTGCTTTTGCCAAACAGGCTTTCCACCAGGTCCAGCGCCACCTCTGCCGTGGCATTGCGCACATCGAGCGCCGGGTTCAGCTCCATCACATCCAGGGACGCCATGCGGCCGGTGTCGGCGATCATTTCCATGCACAGCTGCGCCTCGCGGTAGGTCGGCCCGCCCTTGACCGCCGTGCCGACGCCGGGCGCAAAGCTGGCGTCCAGAAAGTCCACGTCAAAGCTGACATGCAGATGCGTGTTGTCGTCCATGCCGGCCAGCGCTGCTTGCATGGTGCGCTTCATGCCCACCTCGTCGATATGGCGCATGTCGAACACCTCCATGCCCGACTGCCGGACAAAGCGCTTTTCGCCTTCATCCACACTGCGGATGCCGATCTGGCGAAACGCCGACGGATGCGTGGCGGGCGAGACGCCGCCGATGCTGGTCAGCTCGGCCGGGCCGTGGCCGCACAGCACCGCCACGGGCATGCCGTGGGTGTTGCCGGTCGGCGTCAGGGCGCCGGTGTTGAAGTCGGTGTGCGCGTCCAGCCACAGCACCCGCAGGGTTTTGCCGGCCTGGCGGCAATGCCGCGCCACCGCGCTGATCGAGCCGATGGCCAGGCAGTGGTCGCCGCCAAGCAGGATCGGCATCTCGCCCGCGCTCAGTGCCGCATGCACCGCCTCGTGCACCGCGCGGTTCCAGGCGGCCACCTGAGCCAGATGGCGGTAGCCATTGACCGGCGGCTGCCACGGATTCGCCGGGCCGCTGACATTGCCCGCGTCGGTCACGCGCAAGCCGTGGCCCTCCAGCGTGGGCTGCAGGCCGGCAACCCGAAAAGCCTCCGGCCCCATCGACGAGCCCCGGGTGCCTGCGCCGACGTCGGTGGGCGCGCCTATCAGCCGGATGTGTGGTGTCATGTGTGAACTAGCTCGGTGTATTGTGGAAATAAATACGTCTTATGCCATAGCCGGCTGCTGTGTGCCCGACGGGGCCAAGGGCGCGGCCACAGCAGGCGGCGCCGGCTTGATCAGCTGGTAAAGGTCTTTCGGGTCGTCAAGCTTGGGAATCAAGGCGATCGTCCCGCCAAGGGCCAGCGCCCGGGCGGTTTCATGCAGGTAGCGCAGCGCCGAGAAATCCTCCAGCGCAAAACCCACCGAATCAAACACCGTGATCTGCGCCGCGTGGTCGCGCCCGGTTTGCCCGCCGGCCAGCACCCGCCACAGCTCGGTCACCGCAAAGTCCGGCGCCATTTGCTGCAGGTCGCCCTCGATGCGGGTTTGCGGCTCGTACTCGACGAACACCTTGGCGGCGCGCAGCACATCGCCATGGATTTCGGTCTTGCCGGGGCAGTCGCCGCCCACCGCATTGAGGTGCGTGCCGGGCCGGAGCATGCCGGCGCCGATGATGGTCGCATTCGTCTTGTCGGCCGTCACCGTGGTCACGATGTCGGCGTCCCGCACCGCGTCCCGGATGCTGCCAAACACCCGCAGCCGCAGGCCGGCGGCATCCGGGTTGGCCTGCAGGTTGCGAGCCAGCTTGGCGGTGGCGGCGGGGTCGATGTCGTACAGGTGAATCTCGTCGATGCCCAGCAGGTGGTGAAACGCCAGCGCCTGGAATTCGCTCTGCGCGCCATTGCCGATCAAGGCCATCACCCGGCTGCCGGGCCGGGCCAGCGCCCGCGCGGCGACCGCCGATGTCGCGGCGGTGCGCAGGGCGGTGGTCAGCGTCAGCTCGCTGATGAGCAGCGGCAGGCCGGTCGCCACATCGGCCAGCACGCCGAACGCCATCACCGTGGACAGGCCGAGCGCGGTGTTCTTCGGATGACCGTTGACATACTTGAAGGTGTAGGTGGCAGCGTCGGCAATCGGCATCAGCTCGATCACGCCATCGGGCGAATGGCTGGCCAGGCGGGCCGATTTGTCAAAGCTCGGCCAGCGCAAAAAGTCGTGTTCGATGCAGGCCGCCAGGCCCTGCAGCGTGTTCACCAGGCCCTGACGTCTGACCAGGCTGGCCACATCCTGGGGGCTTAAGAAAAGGGTGTCGTGGCTGGTGGATGTGGGCAGGTTCATGGCGTGCTTTCGCATTATTCGGCTCGTAGGTAGCCAGTGTGGCCGGCCAGCGAGTCAATCACAAGCGGCAACAATGCTACTAAACCGTCACTTTCTTGCCGTTATGACAGCATAAAATAGCTAAATGGACGAAACCGACCACCAGCTGCTGTCGCTGCTTCGCCAGGACGCCCGCCTGCCGATCGCTTCCTTGGCCGCCAAGCTGGGCGTGTCGCGCGGCACCGTGACCAACCGCCTTCGCAGACTCG
>JACMQR010000058.1 GCA_014376885.1 Polaromonas sp. | reverse complement strand
GGTAGTGCACGCGCACGTAGCCGAACTGGCGCTTGAGCATGCGAAACGGGTGCTCAACCTTCGCGCGGGTACCGGCTTTGCACTTCTCGATTTTTTCCATGAGTGCGCGGGTGGGACTGTTTGCCTTGTCCAGCTTTTTACGCTTGGCAGGGGGCATGGCTACTTGCCAAAGCACACTGGGGTTGGCGTCAAGCCGTTTGTCAGCACCTTGGTAGCCGGCATCGGTAAAGACGACAGTTTCATCCCCATGCAGCAGACTGCTGCCTTGGGTAGCGTCGGCCACATGGCCGGCTGTACCGCGCACCGTGTGCACCAAGCCAAAAGCGGCATCCACGCCAATATGTGCCTTCATCCTAAAGTGCGACTGGTTGCCCTGGTTGCCCTGGTTGCCTTTCTTGCTCGAATGCATCTCAGGGTCGCGCTTGCCCTGCTTGTTTTTTGTGGAACTGGGTGCGGCAATGAGCGTGGCGTCCACCGCGCTGCCCTCTTTGAGCATCAAGCCTTGGCTGCTCAGCAACGCACTGACAGTCGCCAGGAGAGCATCGGCCAGCTTGTGTTTCTCCAGCCGGTGGCGAAACCGCAAAATGGTGCTTTCGTCAGGCATGCGCCCATTCGCGTCTAACTGGGCAAACTCACGGTACAGCGGAGTGTCAAAAAAGGCTTCTTCCATCGCCGGGTCCGACAGGCTGCGCCACTGCTGCAAGAAATGCGTGCGCAGCATTGTCTCCAGCGCAAACGGTGGCCGGCCGGTACGGCCCTCGGGGTAGTAAGGCGCGATAAGCGCGACTAGCGCGGCCCAGGGAACCACGCGCTCCATCTGCTCCAGAAACTCGCGCTTGCGGGTCTTTTTCACACTGAGTTTGAGGTCCAACGCGGCTTGTTTCATGCCCTGTATTTTCTCAGACTGGCATGGCACCAAGCACGCATACGAGTGAGTTGCGCAGAGTCTCCTTAAGCTGTGTGACACGCCCAAAGTAGCCTCAGCCCTGCAAACCTTGCCCCCAGCCGCCACCGCAGCACTGCGAAAACTTGGCGCGAACCTGACCACGGCCCGCAAGCGGCGCAAGCAGCCGCTGCGCGCCTGGGCGGCGCGGCTGAACGTTTCCGTCCCCACGCTCATGAAGATGGAAAAGGGTGATGCGGCGGTGTCCATCGGCGTGTGCGCCACGGTGCTCTGGATCATCGGCCGGCATGACGCCCTGGCTCTGGTGGCCAATCCGAAAGAGGATGCCGCAGCGCTTGAAAACGAAATCAGCGTGGCGGTGCAACGGTATCGCCGCAGCCCTGCAACATCCAAAGACTGAGCCACAACATGGCTGACCCTTACATTCCCCAAGACTGCCTGTCCTTCTGGTGGCTGGGCGACCCTGCGCAGCTCTGGCCGGTGAACTGGGCCTGGCGGCCAGGGGCCGGGCCCGCCTCGATCCTGCCTAAAGCATCATCGACGGCCGCAAAGCCATTGCCGCCCGCCAGCGCTGCAGGTGCAGGTGCTGTTCGCCGGGCTTGATTTTCACCACGCGGGCAAAGTCGACCGCCACGACCGCGGTGATATCGGCCACGCTGAAGCGGTCGGCGGCGATGAAGTCGCGCCCGGCCAGGCGCTCGTCGAGCAGGGCAAAGAAGTGCTGCAGCCTCGCAAGGCCGCGCTGCGCCAGCTCGGGAATCTGCGAATAGTCCATCTGCCCGGGCAGTGCGCGGTTGGCCATGGCCGGCGCGCTGTTGCGCAGGGCCTCGGCAACGGCCAGCAGCCCCTCGAACTCCATGCGCCAGTTCCAGCTCGCAACCTGCGCTTTTTCGATGGGGGTGGTGCCCAGCAGCGGCGGCTCCGGGTAGCGGGCTTCGAGGTAGGCCGTGATGGCGGCGTTGTCGGCCAGCACGGCGCCGTCCTCGGTGCGCAGCGCCGGCACGGTGCATTGCGGGTTGATTTGCCGAAAGGCGCTGCCCAGCTGCTCGGCGCTTCGCAGATCGACCTGGACCGTTTCGTGGGCAACGCCCTTTTCAGCAAGCAGGATGCGGGCGCGACGCGGGCTGGGCGCTGTGGCGCAATCGTAGAGGGTGATCATGTTGGAATCTGCCTGGCGGGCTGGAGCCTGAAATAAAGCATCAAAGCGGCGCGGCGCGCTTGTCCTGGGTCTGGGTGTCGAAGTCGCCTGCCTCATGGCGCTCGTGCAACTGGCTGGCGGGCTCGCCGACGACGCGGTTGACCATGCGGCCGCGCCGCACGGCCGGGCGCTGGGCGATCTGGTTGGTCCAGCGCAGTACGTGGGTGTAATCCTGCACCTGCAAGAACTCGCCGGCTTCGTACAGCTGGCCCTTGACCAGCGTGCCGTACCAGGGCCAGACGGCCATGTCGGCAATCGTGTATTCGTCGCCCGCCAGAAAGGCGCTCTCGGCCAGCCGGCGGTCGAGCACGTCAAGCTGGCGCTTGACCCCCATCGCGTAGCGGTCGATTGCGTATTCGATCTTGGTCGGCGCGTAGGCATAGAAGTGACCAAAGCCGCCACCCAGAAAAGGCGCGCTGCCCATCTGCCAATGCAGCCACGACAGGCATTCGGCGCGCCGGGCGCCGCCCGCCGGAAGAAAGGCGCCGAACTTTTCGGCCAGGTACATCAGGATCGCGCCCGACTCGAACACCCTGATGGGCGCCGGCCCGCTGCGGTCGACCAGCGCCGGAATCTTGGAGTTTGGATTGACGGCGACAAAGCCGCTGCCGAACTGGTCACCGTCCTGGATGCGGATCAGCCAGGCGTCGTACTCGGCGCCGCTGTGTCCGGCGGCCAGCAGCTCCTCCAGCATCACCGTCACCTTCACGCCGTTCGGCGTGCCGAGCGAATAGAGCTGCAGCGGATGGCGCCCGACGGGCAGTTCCTTGTCATGGGTCGGGCCGGCGGTCGGGCGGTTGATGCCGGCAAAGCGGCCGCCGCTTTCCTTGAGGTGAGACCAGATTTTGGGGGGTGTGTAAGCGGCAGGGTGGTCCATGGAGGCAGCAGTGTGTCGTGGTTGGAGCATGTGGAGCGGGGTTTCACGTGCATGGTACGCGGATCGCCGTCACTTGCACGCTGATCGATGCGGCCGGCAGTGGCCAGCC
>JACMQR010000347.1 GCA_014376885.1 Polaromonas sp. | reverse complement strand
GACATCGTGCAGCGCGCCATCGAGGTTGACCCGAGCCGGCGCACGCAGCTGCTGCGCCACCTGGTGCAAACCGAAAAATGGCGCCGGGTGCTGGTGTTTGTTGCCACCAAGCATGCCGCCGAAATCGTTGCCGACAAGCTGCGCAAGGCCGACATCGAGGCCGAACCGTTTCATGGCGAGCTGAGCCAGGGCAAGCGCAGCCAGGTGCTGCTGGACTTCAAGCAGCACCTGGTGCAGGTGGTGGTGGCGACCGATGTGGCGGCGCGCGGACTGGACATCGTGCAGTTGCCGGTGGTCGTCAACTACGACCTGCCGCGCTCGCCCGTCGACTACACGCACCGCATTGGCCGCACGGGCCGGGCGGGCGAAAGCGGCCTGGCGATCAGCTTTGTCAGCGCCGCCACCCAGGCGCACTTGAAGCTGATTGAAAAGCGCCAGCGCCTGGACATGCCGCGCGAGCAGGTCGCCGGCTTCGAGCCGGTACAAACCGTGGCGCCGAATGCGGCCGATCCCTTGTCGGTGGGCGGCATCAAGGGCCAGCGTCGCAGCAAAAAAGACAAGCTGCGCGAAGCAGCCGGGCGGGCCCTGCCGGGGCAGGAACCCTAAGCGGTCCCGGACAGGCCAGCGGGCCAGCCGACCGCGGGTTACCTCGAACCGTCGTTGGCGCCCTCTTGCGCCGCCTCGGGAGCGGGCGGCCGGGCCGTGCGGTGGCCGTGCTTGGTGACGACTTCAACATAGAACTGAGCGCCGCCGGCCAGGGCGACGGCATCGATCAGCCCGGTCAGCGTGGCGAAGTGGACCACTTCGGCCGTGGCCTCGTCGGCGCCGAACCGGCAATCGAAATCCCAGAAATCCACGCCCTCTGGCAAGGCGCGATTGCGCTCGCGTTTGACATACTTGCGAATGTCGTGCTTGCTCGCTTCGAGCAGCCGGTCACGGTTTTTGCCGTCGATGTTGAGCAGATAGGTTTTTCTCACGGAATGGTCCTGGTGGGCGGTTGATGCGGTTCACCCCTTGCGGACGTGATGCGAAAGCGCTCTATTATCGGGCCGCCGCAGGCGCTTTTCCTGGCCCGGCGCTCAGTTGTGCGGCTCAAGCGCCCGGTTGACCGCGGCCTGCAACTGCTGCAGGCCCAGGGAAACATCGGTCAGCACGCCGTTGACATAAAACGAAGGTGTCTGGCGCACGCCCAGTTGCTGGCCGGCCTGGACATGCTCTTGCACCCGCTGCAGGTACACATGGTCCTTCAACTCGTTTTGAAAGCGCGCCATGTCCAGCCCCAGCTGCCCGGCATACTCAAGCAGGTGCCTGGTCTTGAGGTGCGGCGAATGGGCCAAGAGCAGCGCATGCATCGGCCAGAAATGGCCCTGCGCCGCCGCCGCTTCGGACGCCTCGGCAGCCAGTTCGGCCAAGGGATGCAGTTCGCGCAGCGGAAACTGGCGAAACACAAAGCGCACCTGGCTGCCAAAATGCGTCAGCAAGGCGGGCAGCGCGCCCTGCGCCCGGACACACGCCGGGCACTCGAAGTCGCCATATTCAATCACCGTGACCGGCGCGTCAGCCGGTCCCCGGATGTGGTCGGTGGCCTCGTCGGGGTGCAGGCGCGGGTCGGTTCTGGTACGGGGGCTCATGGCAGGTTCCCTTTCAGATTCAAGCGCGGCGCCAGAGGCTGGCGGCGCGCTACTTTGTGTCATTTTCGTCGTTTGCGCCAGCATGTCCGGCTCCCTGGCAATCGGCAGCGGTCAGGCAGCCGATGACGCGGCCGCGGCCGCCGCGGCGGATGCCGCCGCAGCCGTCTCCAGCACTTCGTCCAGGCCCTTGCAGGAAGGCGAGCAGACCGCCTGGGACTTGCCCAGGACCTTTCGGGTTCCCATCAGGGAGCGCGCGCGGTGCTTGCCGCACATGAAGCACGACATGGTGGCCGCGCCAAATGAGGTGGTGGCGGCAAAGGGCGAACCCGATACCTTGGATTTGTAGCGCAGGCCGTCTGCGAGTACGGCGGTT
>JACMQR010000057.1 GCA_014376885.1 Polaromonas sp. | reverse complement strand
TTTGTGCGCGGCGAGATTCCGCCCGAAATGGACGGCTCGGCCAGCGACAGCCTGAGCCAGCTGTGGGCGCAGGACGACCCGCCGCGCCCGCTCGACGCGCCCGGCCTGGCGGCACTGTGCGATGTGTTTTTTCCCCGGATTTACCTGCGCCGCGCCCTGCGCGTGCCGGCCGGCACGGTGTCGATGACCATTTACTTTCATGCCAGCGCGGCGCAAATGGCTGAAAATGGCCCAGGCCACGTGTTCGCGCAGGCCCAGGCGCAGGCCTACCGGCACGGGTTTTTCGACCAGACCGCGCAGCTCTGGTCTGAAAGCGGCATTTTGCTGGCCACCAGCCACCAGCTGGTGTACTACAAAGAATAATCGGACCCACCCCTTAGGAGACACCATGCAAGACCCGACACCTGTTTTTACCGATGTACTGAGCCACCTGGACGCCGGCGTGATGACGCTGACCATCAACCGCCTGGGCAAGAAGAACTCGATCACCGGCGCCATGTACAGTGCCCTGGCCGATGCGCTCGATTCGGCCAACCATGACCCGGCGGTGCACGCGGTCGTCATCCAGGGGCATGAGACGATTTTTTCGGCCGGCAATGACATTGGCGACTTCTTGAACCAGCCGCCAGCCACCGCCGACGCGCCGGTGTTTCGCTTCCTGCGCGGCATCAGCAGCTTTCCCAAGCCCATCATTGCCAGCGTGTGCGGCCCGGCGGTGGGCATCGGCACCACGCTGCTGCTGCACTGCGACCTGGTCTACGCCGGTGACAATGCGGCGTTTTCCATGCCGTTTGTCAACCTCGGCCTGTGCCCCGAAGCGGCATCGAGCTTTCTGGCCGTGCAGTTGATGGGTTATCCGCGGGCTGCCGAGGCCTTGCTGCTGGGCGAGCCGTTCAGCGCCGAAAGCGCGCTGGAAATGGGCCTGATCAACCGCATCGTGCCGCCTGGCGAAGCCAACGCGCTGGCGCAGCGCCAGGCTCTCAAGCTGGCCGGCAAGCCGATGACGTCGCTGATGGAAACCAAGCGCCTGATGAAAAAAGGCAATGCCGGCATGGTCGCCGAGCGCATGGCCGAAGAAGGCGTGAGCTTTGGCCGCATGCTGCAAGAACCCGCCGCCCGCGAGGCCTTCAGCGCCTTCATGGAAAAGCGCCGGCCGGATTTTTCGGCTCTCTGAGCGGTTTTTTCTCGGATTTACAGAAAAAAGTGCCGATAGCGCTTGTCCAACAAGCGTTTGTAGCTATATTTTTAATAGCAACTTCTGCCGGCCCGGCCGCTCAGTGCACCACCATCAGCGTGAACGGCCAGACATAGGCCTGCAATGTCACCAGGCCGCCAACCAGGCAGGCCAGCACGATGGAGTGGAAAAACACAAAGCGCAAGATGTCGCCCTCGTGGTTGAACCATTTGGTCGCGGTCGAGGCAACAACGATCGACTGCGCGTCGATCATCTTGCCCATCTCGCCGCCCGAGCTGTTGGCCGTGCCCATCAGGTTGGGTGACAGGCCGAGCTGCTCGGCTGCCACCTTCTGCATGCCGCCATACAGCACATTCGACGCCGTGTCCGAGCCGGTCTTGGCCACGCCGATCCAGCCCATCAGGGTGCCGAAGAACGGGTAGAACACGCCGCTGTTGGCAAACGCCAGGCCCAGCGTGGTGCCGGTGCCGGTGGCCGACAGGATGCCCAGCACATGCACCGCGCCTTCCTTGGTCGGGACGCGAACGACCAGCGGCATTTTCTCGACCAGGTTGTGCAGGCCGGCCATGGGAAAAGCCGGTGTAAAAAATGCTGTTCAGCCAGGCCCTGACCGGCGGCAGGCCCCAGGCAAACACGAACACCGACAAGATCACCCATGGCGTCCAGGCGCGGAGTAACGCGGCGCGGACATGCCGGGCCAGCGGTGCCGGCGGCTTGGCTTCGTGGGGGCTGATGTCCTTGCCCTTCATCGACGGCGATGTCCAGATTTCCTTGGGCTGCCAGAGGCGCAGGAACAGCACCAGGCAGGCCAGCGACACCAGGGCGGCAATGATGTCGACCAGCTCCGGGCCGATGAAGTTGCTCACCAGGAATTGCGGAATGGCGAACGACAGGCCGG
>JACMQR010000056.1 GCA_014376885.1 Polaromonas sp. | reverse complement strand
TTGACCGGGCCGCGCTGATCGTGCATGCCGCCGACACCGAAATCGCCCTGGTGCGCAGCCAGATGCAGGCCGGCGAGTACCGGCGCGCCCTGGCGTTTGGCGCGCACACCGCCGGCGCCCATCTGGACGTGATTGGCGGCTCGCTGCTGTATGCCTGGCTGCTGCATCTGGGCGGCCAAAGCGCCATTGCCCAGCGTCTGCTGGCCGACACGCAAGCCCGCCTGCCGGACCATCCGGGCGCGGCCGCGCTGGAGCAGCAAATTCGCTCCGGCGCGCCGGTGGTATCTGGCCTGCTGCTCGACCTGCCAACGCGCCTGGCGCCGTATGGCGAACTGCAGGGCCTGCCCGGCGCAGCGCGGGTGGTGGGCAGCGCGGTGCTGCTACCCGGCGGCCGCCAGGCGCTCGTTCCCCTGGGCCTGCTGCCGCGCTCCGGCCGGTTGTGGCTGCGCAACGGGCTGGGCCAGCTGGTCCGGGCCACGGTGGACACACGCTGGGCAGCGGCCGGCGTTGCACGGGTGCGCCTGGCGCAGGCGCTGCCGGTGGCCGGCACACTGCGCCTGGCCGCCCGCGACGCCTTTCCCGGCAGTCCGGGGTTTGCCGTCGAATACACCGCCACGCCCGACGCCGCGCCGGCCTGGCCGATCTTGCGGGCCGGTTTTCTGGGCGCTGTCCAGGGCGGCGCCCGCCCGCAGCTGCTGGGCATCGACATGCCCGCGGGCGGGCGCGGCGGGCCGGTGTTCGACGGGGCCGGGCAGCTGATCGGCCTGGCGCTGCCCGGCACCGGCCCGGGCGACGACCGGCTGGTGCCGGTGTCGCAGCTAAAAAAGGCCATCGGCCCGGCGCCAGCGCTGGAAACGCCCGGCGCCGCGCCGGGCTCGCTGCCGCGCAGCTCGGCCGATACAGTTTATGAAGGCAGCCTGAAAACCAGCCTGCAGGTGATCACCGCGCCCTGAGCGCCGGCAGTCTGGCTGGCCGGGCGGCGGCGCAGCAATGTGTTCCTTTGTAAAGACACTGTCATAAAACAGGCGGACACTGAAAAATCATTCAATTCAGGAGGCAATTTTTGACCACTCTTCACAAACCCGCACGCTGGGCGCTGGGCGCGCTGGCCGGTGCTGCTTTCCTGGCGCTGTCAGCCTGCGGCGGCGGCGATGACAAGGCCACTGATCTTGTCAGCAGCGTCAAGCCGTTCAAGACGCTGAACAACGAGCAGCCGCTGGTGATCGCGCACCGCGGCGCGTCGGGTTATTTGCCCGAGGAAACGTTCGAAGCCTATGCCAAGGCGATTGACCTGGGCGCCGACGTCGTCGAGCCGGACCTGATTTCCACCAAGGACGGCGTGCTGATCGCCCGCCACGACCCGAACCTTGATTTCAGCACCGACGTGGCCAAGCGGCCCGAGTTCGCCAGCCGCAAAAAGACGGTGCAGGTCGATGGCGAAACCCAGACCGGCTGGTTTGCCAGCGACTTCACGCTGGCCGAGGTCAAGACGCTCGGCGCCATCAGCACCGACGCCGAACGGCCGCAGCAGTTCAACGGCCTGTACAAGGTCGTGACCTTTCAAGAAATCATTGACCTGGTCAAGCTGCGCAGCACGCAGCTGGGGCGCACGATTGCGGTCTATCCGGAAACCAAGAACCCGACCTACCACCGCAGCCTGGGCCTGCCGCTGGAGGACAAGCTGATCGCCCTCATCAAGGCGGCCGGCTGGAACAGCAAGACCGCGCCGATTTTTGTGCAGAGCTTCGAGCCCGGCAGCTTGAAGGAAATGCGCGCCAAGGGCCTGAACACCCGCATGGTCCAGCTGATCGATGCCGACGACTACGACCTCAAGACCGGCAAGCTGACCTATGCCCCGCCGTATGACCGCCCCTACGACTGGACGCAGGCGGGCGACACGCGCCTGTTCAGCGCCATGGTCACGCCGGCCGGCCTGGCAGAGATCAAGGCCTATGCCGACGGCATCGGCCCGTGGAAGCCGTACATCGTGCCGGTCAAGGGCACCCTGGACGCCGCAGGCAATGTGCGCGACCTGAACGGCGACGGCAAGGTCAACTATGCCGACGCCAGCACCCAGGCGCCGACCACGCTGGTGGACGATGCCCACAAGGCCGGCTTGTTCGTGCATGCCTACACCTTCCGAAACGAGCAGCGCCGCCTGGCCTTTGACTACAACAAAGACCCCAAGGCCGAGTACCTGCAGTTCTACCGGCTGGGGCTGGACGGCGTGTTCAGCGACTTTGCCGACACAGCGCTGGAGGCGCGGCAAAGCTACCTCAAAGAGCTGGGCCGCTAGGCGCTCCAGCCCGGCGTCCGGGCCGCTTCAGCGGCGGCTTTCGGCCACCGCCAGCAGGATTTTCTCGACCTCGCCAAAGGCCACCGGCTTGGTCAGGTGGTGGTCAAAACCGGCCTCTTGCGCGCTCTGCCGGTCGGTCTCCTGGCCATAGCCGGTCAGGGCCACCAGCACCATGGCGGCCAGCGCGGGATGCTGGCGGATTCGCCGGGCCACCTCGTGGCCGCTCAGGCCGGGCAGGCCGATGTCCAGCAGCACCACGTCCGGCTGCCAGGCGACGGCTTCGGCCAGTGCGCCGGGGCCGTCGTGGCGCATGCGCACGTCATGGCTCAAAAATTCCAGCAGCATGCCCAGGGTGTGGGCCGCGTCCAGGTTGTCGTCGACCACCAGCACCCGGCAGGGCAGGGCCGCCGCCGCCGGCTCGGTGGCCAGTTGCGCCAATGGCGGCGCTGACGACGTTGACGGCGGCAGGCGCGGCGGCGCTGCGAACGCCGGCGTCATCGGCAGGCGCACGACGAACTCGCTGCCCTGCCCCGGGGTGCTGCTCGCGCTGACCGTGCCGCCATGCATTTCAACCAGCCGCTGCACCAGGCACAGGCCAATGCCCAGGCCGCCCTGCGAGCGGTCCAGCGACCGTTCGGCCTGGGTGAACAGGTCAAAAATGCAGGGCAGCAGCTCGGGCACAATGCCAATGCCGTTGTCCTGCACGCGCAGCACGGCGCTGGCGCCTTCTTGCACAACGCTCAGGCTGATGCGGCCGCCTGGGTTGGTG
Organism: Polaromonas sp.; assembly: GCA_014376885.1. Lineage (GTDB taxonomy): Bacteria > Pseudomonadota > Gammaproteobacteria > Burkholderiales > Burkholderiaceae_C > Polaromonas. Next base: position 575 of record JACMQR010000056.1, on the reverse strand, counting down.
TACTTGGCCGCATTCGTCAGCAGGTTGACCACCACCTGTTCAAGCCGGGCGGCATCGGCGGACAGCCACAGCGGCTGCGCCGGCAGCGACACCGCCAGCGCATGGTGGCGCTCGGTGACCAGCGGCTGGGCGGTTTCAATGGCCCGCGTCACGATGCTGCCCACCGTCACCGGGACGGGCCGCAGCTGGACCCGGCCGGTGGTGATGCGCGACACCTCCAGCAGGTCGTCCACCAGGTGGTTGAGCTGCTTGGCCTGGCGTTCGATGATGGCGCGGGCGCGCAGCTGCATCGGGTCGTCGCTCTTTTGCAGCGCCAGCAGCGGCAGGGCGTAAAAGATGGCCGCCAGCGGATTGCGCAGCTCATGGCTGAGCATGGCCAAAAACTCGTCCTTGCGGTAGCTCAGGTCGGCCAGCACTTTTGCCTGCGCCAATGCCTGGTGTTCGGACTGTCTGCGCTGGGTGATGTCGTTGAACGCCACCGCCACCATGCCAGGGGCCAGCCCATCGATCAGGAAGGCATTGAGCTCGAACACCCGCCCCGAAAGCATGTAGGTGCATTCGAACTGCGCCGGCTG
>JACMQR010000346.1 GCA_014376885.1 Polaromonas sp. | reverse complement strand
TTTGTTGAAAGGGTCGCGCAGCGCCATGGCACCGGTAAAAGGAGCAATAAAGGGCACTTTTTCCTTGGTGGCCAGCGGCAGCGCGGCAATGCTGGTGGGCGTGCCGACGTAGCCAAACAGAGCAAACGCGTCGTCAGCCAGCAGCTTGCGGGTATTTTCTGCACAGCGGTCAGGCTCGTAGCCGTCGTCGAGTTTTTTGATCTCGATCAATCGCTTGCCTACGCCACCCTGGGCATTGACCTGGTCGAAGCACAGCTTGGCCCCGTTATAAAACTGGATACCCAGCTGCGCGGCCGGGCCGGTAAATGCGGCCGACTGGCCAAGGATGATCTTGCTGTCGGACTGCGCGGTGGCGATGTTAGAACCGCCAAGCAAGGCAGCGCTGCCAGCAAGGGAGAAGGTGCGCCGATTGACATTTATGCTACTGATTCTCCGCATAGAAGTTTTTCAAATTTGACAGATAAGTAACCAATAGCAAACCCGTACAGGACTTTTACCAAGCAAGTGTGATTTGAATGCGTTGAATGCTTCACTACATTTGGACCGCCTGATTCTTCTGTGGCAACCTGACCTCATTTTGTTTACGAATTTGAAAAAAGTCTTAACCATCGCGAAGCCGGACGCGTTAATCCGACGATTGGTTTTCTTCACAGCTGTCCGTGCAATCAATGCGATCAACGCGATCAAAAGCATCAAAGGAACCCAGACCGGAGCTTTCAATTTAAAGTCAGGCCATGAGCTCTACGTCCGTTATTTCCGTTCTTTTCAATCCCGCAGCGTCTGCCACTCAGGTACGCGGTGCCTGCCCGCATGACTGCCCCGACACCTGCTCGCTGCTGACCACGGTTGAAAACGGCATCGCCATCAAGGTGCAGGGCAACCCCGACCACCCGCAAACGGCGGGCGTGCTGTGCAACAAGGTGTCGCGCTACGCCGAGCGCACCTACCATCCCGAACGGCTCTTGAGCCCCCTCAAACGCGTCGGCCCCAAGGGCAGCGGCCAGTTTGAGCCGGTGAGCTGGGAGACCGCACTTTCAGACATCGCCGCACGCCTGAAAACCATTGCTACGCGCGACCCCGAAGCCATCGTGCCCTACAGCTATGCCGGGACGATGGGCCAGGTGCAGGGAGAAAGCATGGCCGGGCGCTTCTTTAACCAACTGGGCGCGTCTTTTCTGGACCGCACCATCTGCTCGACCGCCGGCGGGGAAGGCTTCACGCAAACGCTGGGCGGCAAGGTCGGCATGCGGGTTGAATTTTTTGCCGAGGCTAAGCTCATCATCATCTGGGGCAGCAATTCGATTGGCAGCAACCTGCATTTCTGGCGCTATGCGCAGCAGGCCAAACGTGATGGTGCGCGGCTGGTCTGCATTGACCCGCGCAAAAGCGAAACGGCCGAAAAATGCCACGAACACATCGCGCTGCTGCCCGGCACCGACGCGGCGCTGGCGCTTTCCTTGATGCACGAGCTGATCACCCACGGCTGGCTGGACCACGACTACATCGCCCGGCACACGCTGGGCTGGCCGGCGCTGCGCGAGCGGGCGCTGCAATGGAGCCCGGAGCGCGCCGCCGCCGTGTGCGCCGTGCCGGCCGGGCAAATCCGCTCGCTGGCGCGCGACTACGGCCAGTGCCTGGTGGACCGGCAGCCGGCGGCCATTCGCCTTAACTACGGCATGCAGCGGGTGCGCGGCGGCGGCAACGCCACCCGCGCGGTGGCTTGTCTGCCGGCGCTGATCGGCGCCTGGCGGCACCGGGCCGGCGGCCTGCTGCTCAGCTCGTCCGGCGAGTTTTCGCCGGACCGGGCGGCCTTGCAGCGACCCGACCTGCTGGCCGGGCGGCGGCCGCGCACGGTCAACATGAGCACCATCGGCGACGACCTGCTGCGGGGCAGCTCGCCCGGCTTTGGCCCGAAGATCGAGGCACTGGTCGTGTACAACAGCAACCCGGTGGCGGTTGCGCCCGTCTCAGGCAAGGTGGTGCAGGGCTTTGCGCAGGACGACCTGTTCACCGTCGTGCTCGAGCAGTTCCAGACCGACACCGCCGATTACGCCGATTACCTGTTGCCGGCCACCACCCAGCTGGAGCACTGGGACATCCATACCACCTACGGCCACACCGACGTGCTGCTGAATCGCCCGGCCATTGCGCCGCTGGGCCAGGCCCGGCCGAACACGCAGATCTTTCGCGAACTCGCCGCCCGCATGGGCTTTGCCGAGCCATGCTTCCTGGACGACGACGAAACGCTGTGCCGGGCGGCGTTTGGCGAGCGCGTCGATTTCCAGACGCTGCTCGACCAGGGCTTTGCCACCCTGCCGCTGCCCGAGGCGCCGTTTGCCCAGGGCGGCTTTCCCACCCCGTCGGGCCGGTGCGAGTTTTTCAGCGCCCGGCTGGCCGCCCAGGGCCTGGACGGCCTGCCCGACCATCTGCCGAACCACGAGGCGCCGGGCTCGTCCCGCGACTACCCGCTGGCCATGATTTCGCCGCCGGCACGCAATTTCATGAATTCGACCTTCGTGAACCTCAAAAGTCTGCGCGCCATGGAAGGCGAGCCGGTGCTGGAGATGCATGCCGACGATGCCAGCGCGCGCGGCATCGCCTCGGGCAGCACCGTGCGGGTGTTCAACCAGCGCGGCGACTACCGGGTCAAGGCCGAGGTGTCGCCGCGCGCCCGGCCGGGCGTGGTCAACGGCCTGGGCATCTGGTGGCGCAAGCTCGGGCTGAACGGCACGAATGTCAACCAGCTGACCAGCCAGCATCTGACCGACCTGGGGCGCGGGCCGGTGTTCTACGACTGCCTGGTTCAGGTGCAGGCGGTTTGAGCCGCGCCTGAGCGCCATGCCCTGGAGCCGACGCCACGCCGCGACAGCGGCGCTTGCCCTGGCCGCCGGCCTGGCCGGCTGCGCCGACCTGGGCTACTACTGGCAGTCGGTGAACGGCCACCTGCTGCTGCTCAACGCCGCCCGGCCGGTGCAGGACTGGCTGGACGACGCCCGGACCCCGGCGGCGCTCAAGGCCCGGCTGGCGCTGGCCCAGCGCATCCGCCGCTTTGCCGTGAGCGAGCTCGGGCTGCCCGACAACCCGAGCTACCAGCGCTATGCCGACCTGCACCGCAGCGCGGCGGTGTGGAACGTGGTGGCCGCGCCCGAGTTCTCGCTCGCGCTCCAGACCTGGTGCTTCCCGCTGGCCGGCTGCGTCGGCTACCGGGGCTATTTCCAAGAGGCCGAAGCCCGGGCCGAGGCGGCGCGGCTGGCGGCCCAGGGCCTGGAAACCAGCGTCTACGGCGTGCCGGCCTATTCCACCCTGGGATGGCTGAACTGGGCCGGCGGCGACCCGCTGCTCAGCACCTTCATCGGCTACCAGGAAGGCGAGCTGGCCCGGCTGGTGTTTCACGAGCTGTCGCACCAAGTGGTGTATGCCGCTGGAGACACCATGTTCAACGAGTCGTTTGCCACCGCCGTGGAGCGCCTGGGTGGCCAGCGCTGGCTGACCGCTCACGCCAGCGATACAGCCCGTCTCCAATACCAGCAGTTTGACCAGCGGCGGCAA
>JACMQR010000055.1 GCA_014376885.1 Polaromonas sp. | reverse complement strand
CGAGTATGTCTGCCATGCGGTGATCCGGCATTTCCGGGAATTTGACGGCTACGAGGCGGACACGGCCGGGGGCAAATGGTCTTACCGCAAGCCGCGGCTGCGCGCCGATTTTCCGGTCGGTGTGATGGGCCTGGGCGTGCTGGGCGAGCGCGTCGGCCGGGCGCTGGCGCAATTTGACTTTCCGGTGCAGGGCTGGAGCCGCTCGACGAAAAGCATTCCCGGCGTGAAATGCTTTTTGGGCAACGCCGGCTTCAACGATTTTCTGGCCGCCAGCCGCATCCTGGTGTGCCTGCTGCCCCTCACGCCGGACACCGAAAATATCATGTGCCGCCAAACGCTGGCCCGCCTGCAACCGGGCGGCTATGTCATCAATGTGGCGCGCGGCAGCCACCTGGTAGAGAGCGACCTGATCGCACTCATCGAAAGCGGCCACCTGGCCGGCGCGACGCTCGATGTGTTTCGCACCGAGCCGCTGCCGTCAGACCATCCGTTCTGGGCGCATCCGAACATCACCGTCACGCCGCACACCTCGGCGCGCACATTGCGGGACGAAAGCATCGCCCAGATCGCCGGAAAAATCCGGCGGCTGGAAAGCGGCGCATCCCTTGCCGGCCTGGCCGGCAGGGTTGACCTGAACAAAGGATACTGACCCCATGAATCTTCCCTCCAAGGTCAAGCTGGTCGATGTCGGCCCGCGGGACGGCTTGCAGAACGAAAAAACCCCGGTGCCCGCCGCCGTGAAGATCGAACTGGTGCACCGCCTGCAGGACGCTGGCCTGAGTGAAATCGAGGTCGCCAGTTTTGTCTCGCCCAAGTGGGTGCCGCAGATGGCCGACAACGCCGAGGTGATGGCCGGCATACGGCGCTTGCCCGGCGTGCGCTACTCGGTGCTTACGCCCAACCTGCAGGGCCTGGAGGCCGCGCTGAAACCGGCGCGCGCCCTGTGGCCCGACGAGATCGTGGTGTTTGGCGCAGCCAGCGAAGCCTTCAGCCAGCGCAACATCAATTGTTCGATTGCCGAAAGCATCGAGCGCTTCCGGCCGGTGGCAGCCAGCGCCCGGGCCAACAATATTTACGTGCGCGGTGCCATTTCCTGCACCGTTGGCTGCCCGTACGAGGGCGAGATTGCGCCGGAGCGGGTCGCGATGGTGGCCGGGCTGATGAAGGACATCGGCGTGCAGCACATCGGCGTGGCTGACACGATTGGCGTCGGCACGCCGCGCAAAGTGCAGCGCGCATTGGAGGCGGCGCTCAGGCATTACGACCTGGACGGCGTGTCCGGGCATTTCCACGACACCTATGGCATGGCGCTGGCGAACACGCTGGCCGCCTTGCAGATGGGTGTCTGGCAGTTCGATGCCTCGGTGGCCGGGCTGGGCGGCTGCCCCTATGCCAAGGGGGCCACCGGCAATGTGGCCACTGAAGATATGGTGTATTTGCTGAACGGCATGGACATCGACACCGGCATCGACCTGGACAAGCTGGTCGACGCGGGCCAGTTCATCAGCAATTTTCTAGGCCGGCCTCCCGGTTCCCGGGCTGCCACGGCTTTACTGAACAAAAGGATCAATTGATGTGTGGTGCTGAACTGGAACTGCTTCCCGACGGTGTGCAGCGGGTGGCTGCTGTTTTGCTGGCCAGCGGCCATGCCCATGCGCCGGTCATGCTTGACGCTGCCGCGCGCACCGCCCAGCAGGCCGCTGACGCGCTGGGCGTGGCGGTCGGCCAGATTGCCAAGAGCATTGTGTTTCGCCGCCAATCCGATGATGCGGCGGTGCTGGTCGTGACCTCGGGCGACCGGCGGGTCGATGAACAAAAGGTTGCGGCCCTGGTGTGCCTGGATGGCAGCCGGCTGGGCCGGGCCGATGCGGCATTCGTCAAAAGCCGCACCGGCTTTTCGATTGGCGGCGTGCCGCCGCTGGCCCATGCGGCGGCGTCGGTCACGCTGATCGACCGCTCGCTGTTTCGCTTTGACGACATCTGGGCGGCGGCCGGTCATCCGCACGGCGTGTTCCAGTTGTCGCCCGCCCAGCTGCAGGGCCTGACCGGCGCGCCGGTCGTCGATGTGGCGGTGGCTGTCGACGAGACCACGCTGGCGCTGCTGCACGCCATCGGCCTGGTTCGCCAGCGCGCCCCGGCGCCGGGCAGTGTGCAGAGCATGGTGCCGGAGGTGGCTTCGCCCTGCATTTCGGTGTGCCGCATGGGCGCGAGTTCCGGTTTGTGCGAAGGCTGCTTTCGCACTGGTGACGAGATTGCCGGCTGGAGCAGCGCCAGCCAAAACGGCAAGCGGGCGCTCTGGAAACTCATCGAGCAGCGCATGCATGCCCTGGAAAGCCAAATCCTGTGAATCCTCCGGCCCTGCGTTCATCACCCGGCGATCTCAGGCAGATCACCTGCCATGTCGACTTTATTTCGCCATTCGCCTACCTGGCGTTCGAACTGCTGCCGCAAAGCCTGGCGGGCATGAGCTACCTCGTGCGCTACAAGCCGGTGCTGTTTGGCGCGATGCTCAAGCACCATGGCCAGCTCGGTCCGGCCGAAATCAGTTCCAAGCGCGACTGGACCTACCGTCAGGTCCTGTGGCTGGCGCACAGCCACGGCATCGACCTGCAGATGCCGGCCAGCCACCCGTTCAATCCGCTGGCGCTGCTGCGGCTGGCGCTGGCCTGCAGCCCGGATGCCGAGCCAGCGTCGCCCAACCGGCATGTCTGTGAAGCGATTTTTCGCCATGTCTGGCAGGGCGGCCTGGAGGCGGCCGACCCGACCCGGCTTGAAGCGTTGAGCGGCGTGCTGGCGCCGCGGCGCGATGTCAATGGCGACGCGGTCAAGGCGCAGCTCAAACGCAATACCGACGAAGCGATTGCCCTGGGCGTCTTCGGTGTGCCAACCTTCGAGGTCGACGGCCGGCTGTTCTGGGGCCTGGATGCGCTGCCGATGCTGCGCGCCTACCTGCAGGGCGATGCGTGGTTTGACGGACCCGGCTGGGATGCGGTACAGGGCATCCGGGTGGGCATCCGGCGCCAGTAAACAGCAGGCCCGAAAATGAGGAAACCAATTCCATCAGGCATGCTGAAAAGCTTGGTACCAGGGAGTTCACCATGCCCAGCGCATTTAACTTTTCTGCTTCGCCGTTTGACTGCCTGACGCCCGACGAACAGCGCCTGGTGCAGGGCAATGTCGACATCGCCTACTTTCCCCGGGGCGCCACGATCCTGGCGCCGGGCACGCAGCCGACACATCTGTTGGTCATCATCAAGGGGTTTGTCCAGCAGTTCGAGGGCAGTGAGGTGGTCGCCACCTATGGCCCGGACGACAGCTTTGACGGCCGGGGGCTGATGGCCGGCAAGGTCAGCAGCCGCTTCATGGCCGCCGAGGAAGTCATTGCCTACCAGTTGGCCCGGCAGGCGGTCAGTGACCTGATTGCGGCCAATGTCACCTTTGGCGCGCTGCTTTTCTCCGACCTGTCCAACAAGCTCAGCGCCCTGGCCGAGCGGCAAAGCCGGCACGAGCTGCAGTCGCTGACCATGGCGCGGGTCGATGAAGCCTTTGTGCGCACCGCGCATTTCGTCGATGCCGACCTGTCCATCCTGGAAGTGACCCGGCAGTTCCATGCCCTGCGCACGGCGACCCTGCTGGTGCGCGACGCGCAGGCCGAGCCGCCGGCGCTGGGGATTTTCACCCTCACCGGCCTGCAGCGGGCCATCCTGGACGGCACGCCGCTGGACCGCCTGGCCGTCCGGGGGCTGGCCAGTTTTTCGCTGATCAAGGTGCGGCCCGGCGACCAGATCGGCGACGCCCTGGCGGTCATGATCCGGCACAAGGTGCACCGGGTGGTGGTAGCCGAGGGCGAGCATATTTTCGGTGTGCTCGAAGCGCTGGACCTGTTCAGTTTTCTGTCCAACCATTCCTACCTGATCAATATCCAGATTCTTGATGCCCCGGATGTGCCCAGCCTGAAGGCGGCCAGCGCGCAGATCACCCGGCTGATCGCGCTGCTGCACCGCAGCGGCACCCACATCAACATGATTGCCAGACTGGTGCAGGAGCTCAATGCCAAGCTGTTCGAGCGCGCCTGGCAGCTCATCGCCCCGCCCGACCTGGTGGCCAACAGCTGCCTGTTCGTGATGGGCAGCGAAGGCCGGGGCGAGCAGCTTCTGAAAACCGACCAGGACAACGGCCTGGTGCTGCGCGACGGCTACCAGCCAATGGTCGATGTGGCGGCGGTGTGCCAGCAATTCTCCAGCGCGCTGGCCGATTTTGGCTACCCGCCGTGCCCCGGCAACATCATGCTCAGCAATCCGCAGTGGTGCCAGAGTGTGTCCGGCTTTCGCCAGACGGTGCGCCTGTGGTGGATGACCGCCACCAACGACAGCCTCATGGCGCTGGCGATTTTTCTCGATGCCCATCCGGTGTGCGGCGACCGCGCCTTGCTCGACACGGTGCGCGCAGCCGCCCAGGAAATGAGCGCCGACAACGACGCCCTGCTGGCGCGCTTTGCCGCCGCTGCCAACGCCTTTGGCGACGGCAGTGGCAATGGCAATGGCGGCGTCTGGTGGAACCGCCTGCTGCACCTGGGCGACCATGGCAAGGAAGCGCTGGACCTCAAAAAAGCCGGCCTGTTTCCGCTGGTGCATGGCCTGCGCAGTCTGGCGCTGGCGCACCGCATCAGCGCCACCTCCACGGCGCAGCGGGCCCAGGCCCTGGTTGCGATCGGCCAGCTGCCCGAAAAATTGGCCAACGACCTGGTAGACAGCCTGCATTTCTTTATGGGGCTCAAGCTCAAGATAGGCTTGCAGCAGCTTGAAACCGGCCATGCGGTGCTCACTGAAATCCAGCTCGACCAGCTCAGCAGCCTGGACCGCGATCTGCTCAAGGACACGCTGGGCATCGTCAAGCAGTTCAAGGCGCTGCTGAACCAGCGCTTTCACCTGGAGGCGCTGTGACGGCGTTGGCTGCGGCTCCGGTGCGCTGGGCCGCCGCGCTCAAGCGCGAATGGCGGCTCTACCACCTGGGCGATCCGCGCTTTCGCTTCATGTGGGACCCGGCGCCCGACAACGAATGGGTGGCGCTGGACTGCGAAACCACTGGGCTGAACGTCAAGCAGGACGACATCATCGCCATCGGCGCGGTGCGCATCCGGGGCAACCGCATCATGACCAGTGAGCGACTGGAGCTGCTGGTGCGGCCTGGCAAACAGCGCTTGAGCGCCGACAGCGTGCGGGTCCATCGCCTGCGCGAGCAGGATGTGGCCTCGGGCATCAGCGCCGACGAGGCCATGGTCAAGCTGATG
>JACMQR010000345.1 GCA_014376885.1 Polaromonas sp. | reverse complement strand
CGCTTGAAACGCGCCTTGTGCTGGCCCCAAGGAAACTTGCCGCTGTCGACAATCACGCCGCCCAGCGTCGTGCCGTGGCCGCCCAGGTACTTGGTCAGCGCATGCACGACGATGTCGGCGCCGTGCTCGAACGGCCGGCACAGGTAGGGGCTGGACACGGTATTGTCGACGATCAGCGGCACGCCGGCCGCATGCGCCACGGCGGCCAGCGCCGCAATGTCGGTCACGTTGCCCAGCGGATTGCCCACCGATTCGCAAAACACCGCCTTGGTGCGCGCGTCGATCAGCGGCGCGAAGGCGGCCGGGTCGCGCGGGTCGGCAAAGCGCACCTCGATGCCCATCTGCGGGAAGGTGTGGGCGAACAGGTTGTAGGTGCCGCCATACAGCGCCGACGAGGCGACGATGTTGTCGCCCGACTCGGTGATGGTCTGGATGGCATAGGCAATCGCTGCCATGCCCGAGGCCACCGCCAGTGCGCCGATGCCGCCTTCGAGCGCCGCCATACGCGCCTCCAGCACCGCATTCGTCGGGTTCATGATGCGGCTGTAGATGTTGCCCGCCACCTTCAGGTCGAACAGGTCGGCGCCATGCTGGGTGTCGTCGAAGGCAAAGGCGACGGTCTGGTAGATCGGCACCGCGACGGCCTTGGTGGTCGGGTCGGGCGTGTAGCCGCCGTGAACGGCGAGCGTCTCGATTTTCATGGCTGTCCTGTGCAAAAAGCCCAAGGCTAACAGGCTTTTCCGGCCGCAAACCGAGCGCCCGGCCCGGCCTGCGCCGCCCAAGGCCATCGCCGGGAAAGCGCCCTGCCAGCGGGCTGCAAGTCAGGATGAATAATCTATTTTGATAGCACTAATCCTACGCCCGACAAGCACAACCCGCCGATTTGATCACTATTTTTATCAGGCGGCGCTATTTCAGGGTGCCAAACACCTTCTGGACAATGGCACTGCCGGTGGCGAGCGGGTCGCGGCGGATTTTCCGCTCTTCCTCGCCAATCACCAGAAACAGCCCGTCCAGCGTGCGCCCGGTGACGTACTGCGCGATGTTGGCGTCTTCCTTTTTCACCAGCCCCAAGCCCGCTGCCAGGCCGGCAAATTCGTTGTACCGGGCAGCCAGTCCGACCTGGTCGGTCGCCTGCTTGACCAGCGGAAGAAATTTCACGGCCAGCGGCAGGCGCGTCTTGTCGGCAAAAAAGGCCGTCACCGACGTGTCGCCGCCGCTCAGGATGCTTTTGGCGTCATTGACATTCATTGCGCGCACCGCGCCGACCAGCAGCTCCCGGCCCAGCGGCACGGCCGCTTCGGCGGCCCGGTTGAGCGCCATGACCAGCGCCTCGATGCGTTCGCCCTGGCCAAAGGTTTTCAGCAGCTTCGAGGCCGTTTCCAGGTAGCCGGGCAGCCCGATGCGAACTTTCGGGTTGCCCAGGAATCCATCGGGTCGGCCCAGCAGGGCAATGGCCGCCAGGGCGCCTTTTTCCAGCGCGGTTTTCAGGCCGCTGCCGGCTTCGGCAGGTGTCAGTTCGCCCAGGGACAGCGCTTGGGCTTGGCGGCCGGCGGCCACCACCAGCAAGCTCAGCAGGCCAGCGCCTGCATGGTTAAACTTTCGACGTTGCATGATGAGGTCCTTTGAATGAAAAAATTTTCTTCTGGGTCGGTGTGCCGGATCGTACTGGCAAGCACCCTGGTGCTGGGCGGCGCGGCCGGCCTGGCCGGCTGCAGCGGCGCGCAGGCCGCGCCCGAGTCGACCTTCGTGCTGCTGGACGGCAGCCGGCAAACCACCGCCGACCTCAAAGGCAAGGTCACGCTGGTCAATTTCTGGGCCACCAGCTGCGTGACCTGCGTCGCGGAAATGCCCAAGCTCGTGGCCACCTACAACAAGTACCAGGCGCAGGGCTACGACACGGTGGCCGTCGCCATGCGCTATGACCCGCCCAGCTATGTCGTCAACTACACCGAGACCCGGCAGCTGCCCTTCAAGGTGGCCATCGACAACACCGGCGCCAATGCCAAGGCCTGGGGCGATGTGCAGCTGACGCCGACCAGCTTTGTCATCAACAAACGCGGGCAGATCGTCAAGCAGTTTGTCGGCGAACCGGATTTTCCCGCGCTGCACCGGCTGATTGAACAGCTGCTGGCAGAAACCACCTGATGCGCGGCCTGTTGTCCGGCTTTCCTGGCGCGCGCCCATGACCCTGCCTGCCCGCTACACCCGCCCGGCCATCGCCTTTCACTGGCTTTTGGCGCTCCTGATCGCCGGCTCCTTTGCGTTCGGCCTGTACATGGTGGACCTGCCGTTTTCGCCGGCCCGCATCAAGCAGTACAACTGGCACAAATGGGCCGGCATCACCATCTTGACGCTGTCCGCCCTGCGGCTGCTGTGGCGCCTTGGCCATCGCCCGCCCGCGCTGGCCAACCGGACGCCCGCCTGGCAAGCCAAAGCCTCGCAGGCCACGCACGGCCTGCTTTACCTGCTGTTTTTTGCAGCACCGCTGGCCGGCTGGACCTACAGCTCGGCGGCTGGTTTCCCGGTGGTTTATTTCGGCGTGCTGCAGCTGCCCGACCTCGTGGCGCGCAATGCCGAGCTGGCCGCCGCCCTGAAGCTCACGCACCGCGTCCTGACCTACAGCCTGGCAGCGCTTGTCATGCTGCATGTGGCGGCCGCGCTGAAGCACCAGTGGATCGACCGGGACCGGCTGCTGGCCCGCATGAATCCATTCTGACCTTGCCATTTCACCCAACCCGAGAAAGCCATTGCATGCATAAATTCATTGTGTTCGCCGCCGCCTTGGCGCTGGCCGCGTCGGCCGGCGCCCAGCAAAAACTGCTGCCCGCGCAAAGCGAGATCAACTTCACCATCAAGCAGATGGGCGTGCCGCTCGACGGCCGGTTCAGCCGGTTTGACGCCCAGGTGGCCTTCGACAGCAAAAAGCCCGAAGCGGGCAAGATCGACTTCAGCATCGACCTGGGCAGCGCCGCCGTCGGCGACGCCGAAACCACCCGGGAGCTGAAGAAACCCGAATGGTTCAACCAGGCGAAGTTTCCGGCCGCCACGTTCTCGTCCACCAGCATCAAGGCCACCGGACCTGGCAGGCTTGAAGTGGCCGGCACCTTGAGCATCAAAGGCAATGCCAAACCAGTGGTCGTGCCAGTGACCTTGACACCCGGACCCGCGGGTGTGACGACGGCCCAGGGCAGCTTCACCCTCAAACGCGTCGACTTCAAGATCGGCGAGGGCGACTGGACCGATGTGTCCATCGTTGCCAACGACGTCACCGTGAAATTCAAGCTGGCCTTGACGGGAATTTGATGCCGCTGCTGGCATGCAGCGGTTTTTGTGTTCGTTGTATCTGTTGTCTAACCTACCCACTGGGATCTTATGAAAAAAACATTGCTGGCCATTCTGGCCGTCAGCGCCTGCGCCGCAGCGCTGGCTCAATCCGGCGTCTACAAGGTCGACCCGTCGCACACCAAGGCGATCTGGGAGGCCAAACACTTCGGCACTTCGACCAACCGGGGCCAGTGGGACAAGACGGACGGCGAAATCACCCTGGACAAGGTGGCAAAGTCGGGCAAGGTCGACGTCACCATCGACATGTCCTCGATCAACACCGGCATTGCGCCGTTCAACAGCCACCTCAAGGGTCCGGACTTTTTCGACGTCGCCACCCACCCGACGGCACGCTTTGTCGGCGAGCAGCTTAAGTTCGACGGCGACAAGGTGGTCGAGGTGGCGGGCACCATGACCATTCGCGGCAAAGCCAACCCGGCGGTGCTCAAGGCCACGTCGTACAACTGCTATGAAAACCCGCGCCTCAAGCGGGAAGTCTGCGGTGGCGACTTTGAAACCGTCATCAAGCGCAGCGCCTACGATGTGAACTGGGGCCTGGCCGAAAAATTCACCTCGGACGACATCAAGGTCACGATTCAGGTCGAGGCCATCAAGCAGTAAGCAGCCGTGCCTGCGGGCCGCCCAGCCGGTCCGGGCCGCCCAGCCGCCCAGCCGCCCAGCCGGTCCGGCGCCTGCTGGCCAGCGGGCAAAGCGCCCCGGCGATGCTGGGCAGGCAAAAAGCCACCGCCAGCTTCTGGACTGGGGATGGCTTTCGGTTGCGCCAGGAACCTGCCTGGCAAGCCTGCCAGGCAGGGTCAGTTGGCCGCCTGCGCCAGCAGCGTGTCGGCGTCGCTCACCTCAAACTTGCCCGGGCCTTCGACATTGAGGCTGACCACCTTGCCGTCCTTGACCAGCATCGAGTAGCGGTTGCTGCGCAGTCCCATGCCGCGCGCGCTCAGGTCGAGCGTCAAGCCGGTGGCGCGGGCAAATTCAGCGCTGCCATCGGCCAGCATGCGGACTTTGCCGCCGGTTTGCTGCTCGCGCCCCCAGGCGCCCATCACAAACACGTCATTCACGCTCAGGCACCAGACTTCGTCAACCCCGGCGGCCTTGAGAGCCTCGGCCTTGTCGATGTAGCCGGGCACATGCCGGGCCGAGCAGGTCGGCGTGAAGGCGCCCGGCAGGGCAAACAGCGCAATGGTTTTGCCCGCGCTTGCCTGGGTGACATCAACCGGGTTCGGGCCAACGCTGCAGCCATTGCCTTCCACCTCGACAAACTCCGTCAGGGTGACTGCGGGCAGGGTGTCGCCTATCTTGATCATGAATGCTCCAGTTTGAATCTCAACGAAAAATCACGTTGCGGAGCCTATTTTGACCGACTGCGCGGCTCCACGGCGCGCAACGGCTTCCCCCAAGACCGGCAGGAAGACAATCAAGCGGCGAAAACAGAAAAGGCCCACTTGCGTGGGCCTTTTCAAAGGACTGCAGTCAAAGTCTTGTGGACTTAAACGATTTCGGCCTTTTGGACCAGGCGGGTGACCACCCAGTTCTTCGTCTTGGAAATCGGCCGGCTTTCGGTGATCTCGATCACGTCGCCCGTCTTGAACTCGCCCTTTTCGTCATGGGCGTGGTACTTGCTCGACAGCGACACGATTTTGCCGTACAGCTCATGCTTGACACGGCGCTCAACCAGAACCGTCACGGTCTTGGCGCGCTTGTCGCTGACGACCTTGCCAACCAAGGTGCGCTTGAGGGATTTTTTAACTTCCGTCATTATTTTGCTCCTTGGCGGGCGGCGGTTTCGGCCAAGATGGTCTTGGCACGGGCGATGGCGCGGCGCGTCGAGCGCAGCGTGGCAACGTTGGTCAGTTGCTGCGTGGCTTTTTGCATGCGCAGGCCAAAGTGGGCTTTTTGCAGCGCTTTGACTTCGGCTTTCAGGCCGTCAACATCTTTTTGGCGCAGTTCAGTCGTATTCATTTGTTCATTCTCCTGGTGCTGTCCGGCTTACTGGCCGATCATGCGGCTGACGAACGTGGTGCGCAGCGGCAGCTTGGCAGAAGCCAGGCGGAACGCTTCGCGAGCCAGCTCTTCAGTCACACCGACAATTTCGAAAACGATCTTGCCGGGCTGGATTTCAGCCACGTAGTACTCTGGGTTTCCTTTGCCGTTACCCATGCGCACTTCAGCAAGCTTTTGGGAAATCGGCTTGTCCGGGAAGACGCGGATCCAGATCCGGCCGCCACGCTTGACGTGGCGGGAAATCGCACGGCGTGCGGCTTCAAGTTGGCGGGCAGTCAGGCGGCCACGGTCAGTGTACTTGAGACCGAAGTCACCAAATGCAACGGTGTTGCCACGGGTGGCGACACCCGTGTTACGGCCTTTTTGCTCTTTGCGGTATTTTCTGCGAGCGGGTTGCAGCATTTATATTCTCCGTGAGTAGACCGATTACTCGGTCT
>JACMQR010000344.1 GCA_014376885.1 Polaromonas sp. | reverse complement strand
AGCGCTTCGGTGGCGGTTTTTTTGCCGTTCCAGACCTGTTCGAGTTCTTCGTCCTCAATCGCGCGCACCTGCACATAGTTGCCCAGGCGAATGCCCCGGCTCTTTTCAGTGACCTTGCGAATCATCTGGTTGACCGCCACATCGGTGCCCGGATTTTCCTTGTAGAAGCCGGATTTTTCAGTCAGCTGGAAAGCCGCTGTCGTGACCGGCAGGTAGCCGGTGCGCTTGTGACTGGCGGACTGAACTTCCGGCGTCGAGATGAAGCTGAAGAATTTCGCCACGCCCTTGTATTCCGGCGCTTTCTTGCCCGACATGACCCACAGGCTGGCGCCGCCGATGACGGTGTTTTGCGGCGCGCCCGGCACATCCGGGTAGTAGGGCAGGGGCGCCAGGCCATAGCCGAACTTGGCGTTTTTGGCGACATTGCCGTAAAAGCCTGACGAAGTGTTGATCATGGCGCATTCGCCCGAGACAAAGCTGGCCTCCGGCACGTTGCCCCGGCCCTTGTAGACGAACAGGCCCTGTTTGGCCATGTTGGCCAGGTTTTCGATATGGCGCACATGCAGCGGCGAGTCGATCTTCATGCGCGCGTCCAGGCCGCCCAGGCCATTGCTCTTGGTGGCGAACTCGACGTTGTGCCAGGACGAAAAACTCTCCAGCTGCGTCCAGCCCTGCCAGGCGGTGGTGAACGGGCACTTGTGGCCCGATGCCTTGAGCTTGGCAGCGGCCGACACCACCTCGGGCCAGGTCGATGGCGCTTTGTCGGTTGGCAGGCCGGCGGCCTTGAAGGCGTCTTTGTTGAAGTAAAAAATCGTCGTCGAGCTGTTGAACGGAAAGCTCAGCATCTGGCCGTTGGGCGCGGTGTAGTAACCGGCCACGGCTGAGATGTAGGCGCTCGGGTCAAACTTCTCGCCGGCGTCCTTCATCACCTGGGCAACCGGGATGACCGCGCCCTTGCTGGCCATCATGGTGGCGGTGCCGACCTCGAACACCTGCAAAATATGCGGTGCATTGCCAGCGCGAAATGCGGCGATGGAGGCCGTCATCGACTCGTCGTAGGTGCCCTTGAAGGTCGGCACGATTTTGTAGTCTTTCTGGCTTTCGTTGAACTGCTTGGCCAGGTCGTTGACCCATTCGCCATTCACCGCGGT
Organism: Polaromonas sp.; assembly: GCA_014376885.1. Lineage (GTDB taxonomy): Bacteria > Pseudomonadota > Gammaproteobacteria > Burkholderiales > Burkholderiaceae_C > Polaromonas. Next base: position 2,788 of record JACMQR010000344.1, on the reverse strand, counting down.
CATCGAATGCCACCACTGGATTTCAGTTTGCGCCTGGCAAAGCGCGGGGGCGCAAAAGCCAAAAGCGGCCAGCGCGAGCAGGGATAGGCGGTTTTTCATGAAGTCTCCGGATGAGGGCCTATGGCCGGGAATGGATGGGAGGCAGTGTAGGAGCTGTTTGTGACGGGATCATTTAACCGATCCGCCGCCCGCGCGGCAAGCGGGCTTTCCATAAGGCCGTGGCTGAGGCCATTGGCGAGCGGCAGCCGCCAAAGTCGGGCTGCGATAATATCCGGCTGCAACGCCGGACGTGGGTCTGACGCTGGTCAATTTTCACGATGAACGCACCTACCACTCTTCAAGAACTGAACGTTTTCACCGAAAACGCCAAGCCCACGGAAACTCGCATCCGCGAGATTCCTTATAACTACACCTCGTTTTCCGACCGGGAAGTCGTCATTCGCCTGCTCGGCAGCCGGGCCTGGGAGCTGCTGAATCGGCTGCGCGGCGAACGCCACACCGGCCGCTCGGCGCGCATGTTGTACGAAGTCCTGGGCGACATCTGGGTGGTCCAGCGCAACCCCTATCTGCAGGACGACCTGCTGGACAACCCAAAGCGGCGCAAGCTGCTGGTGCAGGCGCTGGAGCACCGGCTGGCGGAAATCGACAAACGTCGCACCCCCGACGCCGACCGCGAGCGTGATGCCGTTGTGGCCGAGCTGCTGCAGCAGGCGCGCACAGCTGTGGAGCGCTTTGCCGCCTCGTTTGAGGAAGTCGCTGGCCTGCGCCAGCAGACCGGGCGCCTGCTGCGCAAGCTCACACGCAAGGACAACATCAAGTTCGACGGCCTGTCCCGGGTGTCACATGTGACCGACGCGACCGACTGGCGCGTCGAATACCCGTTTGTGGTGCTGACGCCCGACACCGAAGCCGAGATGGCCGGTCTGGTCAAGGCCTGCATCGAGCTGGGCTTGACGATTGTCCCGCGCGGCGGCGGCACGGGTTATACCGGTGGGGCGATTCCGCTGACCTGGAAATCGGCGGTCATCAACACCGAAAAGCTTGAAAGCATGACCGAGGTCGAGCTGGTCAGGCTGCCTGGCCTGGACGCGCCGGTGGCCACGGTGTGGACCGAGGCCGGCGTGGTCACGCAACGCGTGGCCGATGCGGCTGAGCGCGGCGGCTTTGTGTTCGCGGTCGATCCCACCTCGGCCGAAGCTTCGTGCATCGGCGGCAACATCGCCATGAATGCCGGCGGCAAAAAGGCCGTGCTCTGGGGCACTGCGCTGGACAACCTGGCGTCCTGGCGCATGGTGACGCCCGATGCCCAGTGGCTCGAAGTCACGCGCGTCGGCCACAACCTGGGCAAGATCCACGATGCCGAAATGGCGAGCTTTGAGCTGAATTATTTCGAAGCCGACGGCAAGACGCCCATCCGCACCGAGCGGCTCGATATTCCGGGCAAGAGCTTTCGCAAGGAAGGCCTGGGCAAGGACGTGACCGACAAGTTTCTGAGCGGTCTGCCAGGCATTCAGAAAGAAGGCTGCGACGGCCTGATCACCAGCGCCCGCTGGATCGTGCACCGCATGCCGGCGCACACCCGAACCGTCTGCATGGAATTCTTCGGCAATGCCCGGGACGCGGTGCCGAGCATCGTGGAAATCAAGGATTTCATGTTTGCCGAGGCCAAGCGCGGCGGCGCCATCCTGGCCGGGCTGGAGCATCTGGACGACCGCTACCTGCGCGCCGTCGGCTACGCCACCAAGTCCAAACGTGGCGGCCTGCCGAAAATGCTGCTGCTGGGCGACATTGCCGGCGATGACGCCGACGCCGTGGCGCGCGCCGCCAGCGAAGTCGTGCGCATCGCCAATTCGCGCAATGGCGAAGGCTTTGTCGCTATTCAAGCCGAGGCGCGCAAGAAGTTCTGGCTGGACCGCAAGCGCACGGCGGCCATCTCGCGCCACACGAATGCCTTCAAGATCAATGAAGACGTGGTGATTCCGCTGCCGCGCATGGCCGAGTACACCGACGGCATCGACAAGATCAACATCGAGCTGAGTCTGTCAAACAAGCTCAAGCTGTGCGATGCGCTGCAGGCGTTTTTCCTCAAAGGAAACCTGCCCCTGGGAAAATCGGACGACGCCAGCGACATCCCGTCGGCTGAGTTGCTCGAAGACCGGGTCGCACAGGCGCTGGCGCTGATCGCCGAGGTGCGCGGGCTGTGGAGCGGCTGGCTGCAGGATGTGGACCGGCTCTTTCCCCAGCTTCAGGACCACACCCTGCGCGCCAGCTGGAAAACCCAGCTGCGCGCGCCGCTGCAGGCATTGTTTGGCGGTGCTGCTTTTGTGCAATTGCTCGGCGAGTGCAGCGCCATCCACAAGCGCGTGCTCAAGGGCCGCGTCTGGGCGGCGCTGCACATGCATGCCGGCGACGGCAATGTGCACACCAATTTGCCGGTCAACAGCGACGACTACGAAATGCTGCAGGCCGCGCATGTGGCCGTGGCACGCATCATGGTGCTGGCGCGCTCGTTGGGCGGGGTGATCTCCGGCGAGCATGGCATCGGCATCACCAAGCTTGAATTCCTGACTGACGAGGAGCTGCGGCCCTTCACCGAATACAAGCAGCGCATTGACCCGCAAGGCCGCTTCAACAAAGGCAAGCTGCTACGAAACAAGGAGCTGCCGGAGACCGGCCAACAGACGCTAATGGCCCATTTGACCAATGCCTACACGCCCAGCTTCGGGTTGATGGGCCACGAGTCGCTGATCATGCAGCAAAGCGACATCGGCGCGATTGCCGACAGCGT
>JACMQR010000343.1 GCA_014376885.1 Polaromonas sp. | reverse complement strand
GGCGTGATGGTGCTGTGGCCGTTGGCCACGCCGATCATCGGCTTTTTGAAGTCGCCCGCTTCGTAGCCCATGGCGTAGTACATCGAGCGGTTGGGCGCACGCGATTTTCCTTCGGTGATGTTGGCCGAGCGGCGGTTGATGGCGATGACTTTGGTTTCCATGGGCTGGCCTTGGTGGGTTGAACGCGTGGTGCGCGGACCTGAGTATCTGCGCTTTGAATGATTCCTTCCAATCCATTTTCCAAAGGGTATTAATATCTGCAGCATATGACCGATCAGACCAAAGACCACGCCCGCCTGCCGTCTCTGGTCGAGCTCAGGCTGTGGCGGCAGTTTGCCCTGGTGGCCGAGGAGCTTCATTTCAGCCGGGCCGCCCAGCGCCTGAACATGACCCAGCCGCCGCTGACCCAGGCCATTGCCCAGCTGGAGTCGGTACTGGGGCTCAGGCTTTTCGAGCGCACCAAGCGCAGTGTGCAGCTGACGGCGGCGGGCGCTGCCTTGGTGCCCGAAGTGCGCGACCTGCTGGCCCGCGCTGCGGCGTTGCCGGCTTTTGCGCGCGCCAGCGCCGATGGCGAAGTCGGACGATTGCGGCTGGCTTTTGTCTCGACGGTCGGTTTTGATTTGCTGCCGCGCTGGGTTCGCGCCTTTCGGGAGCAGCATCCCCGGGTGCGGCTCGAACTGATCGAGGCCACAGGCGACCAACAGCTTGAAGCGCTTGCCGGCGGTGAGATTGATGCGGGGTTTGTTCTGCATTCCCCGGGCTTCGCACCGTTGGGCATGGCGTCGCGGCGGGTGGCCCAGGAACTGCTGGTGGTGGCAGTGCCCGAGCAAAGCGCCCTGGCGCAGCAAAGCGCCGTGACGCTTGCGGATTTGTTGGACCAGCCCTTGGTGATTTTTCCGCGCCGCATTTTGCCGTCGCTCCATGATGCGATTTTTGCGCTGTACCACGCGTCTGGCCGCTCGCCGGTGGTGGCGCAGGAGGCGATCCAGATGCAAACGATTGTCAACCTGGTGTCTGCCGGACTGGGCATTGCCTGGGTGCCGGACAGCGTGCGGCAGTTCCAGCGGTCCGGCGTGGTGTACCGCAGCATTGCCGCCGAACCGGTTATGGGGCCCGCTGTTCCGGCTGTCCGGCAGCCGGTGCCTGGTTGCGAAACCAGCCTGGTCTGGTCCAAAGCATGCACCAACCCGGTGCTGCAGCGGTTTGTCGGGTGCATTGGCGAAGCTTTCGGTTAAGCCTGGCCCGGGCAGGCGGCATTGCCAAGGGTGGGCAATTGCTTGCAGGCAAAATGGCCCCATGCTCATCCATCCTGAAATCAATCCGGTTGCGCTGCAACTCGGGCCGCTGGCCATCCACTGGTACGGCCTGACCTACCTGGCCGCCTTCGGGCTGTTCTTTTTTCTGGCCAGCCGGCGCCTGCGCCATGAACCCTATGCCTCGATCACCGGCCCGGGCGCCTGGTCGCGCCAGGACATCGAAGACATCTTGTTCCTTGGCGTGATGGGCGTGGTCATCGGCGGGCGCCTGGGCTACTGCCTGTTCTACAAGCCGGGCTACTACCTGGCGCATCCGCTGGAAATTTTCTATGTCTGGCAGGGCGGCATGAGCTTTCATGGCGGCATGCTCGGCGTGCTGGCCTCGCAGGTCTGGTTTGCCCGCTCGCGCCGGCGGCCCTGGCTGCAGGTGATGGACTTCATTGCCCCTTGCGTGCCGACCGGGCTGGCAGCCGGACGCGTGGGCAATTTCATCAATGGCGAGCTGTGGGGCCGCTTCAGCGCGCCCGATTTGCCCTGGGGCATGGTGTTTGCGCGCAGCGGCTCGCTGCTGCCGCGCCACCCGTCGCAGGTCTACCAGTTCTTGCTGGAGGGCCTGCTGCTGTTTGTGCTGCTGTGGCTGTACGCGCGCAAGCCGCGCAAAATGGGCCAGGTTTCCGGCGCGTTCCTGACCGGTTACGGCGCGCTGCGCTTCATCGCCGAGTACTTTCGCGAGCCAGACGATTTTCTCGGCATCCTGGCCTTGGGGCTGAGCATGGGCCAGTGGCTGTGCATTCCGATGATTCTGGCCGGTGTGGGGCTGTGGGCCTGGGCCTGCAGGCATGGCAAGCCGGCTCAGCTGGCCCGGCTTGCCGCCTGACAGTCCGTTGTCCGGTGGTTCTCAGCTGGCGCTTGTTGCGGGTTTCTCCTTAGCGCAGGCGCAACAAAGCGCTTGCCAGCGCCTTCCAGCTCGTCATAATTATGCATAATTATTGTGCCGTACCGGGTTGTCCAGCGCCGTTCCGTGCAAAGCCGCTCTGGCTGCTGGGCGGGCTTGCATCACCGAAGCACCCTGGTCTGCCCGCCACAGGAGTTCATGTCATGCGCCTTGTTCACAATTCCCTGCACCAGGAAGTTGCCGACTCCTTGCGCGCGCAGATTTTCGAGGGAAAGTGGGTGCCCGGCGCCTTTCTGGACGAACCGGCCTTGTGCGAACTGCTGAAAATCTCGCGCACACCGCTGCGTGAGGCGCTCAAGGTTCTGACCGCCGAGGGGCTGCTGCGCCATGAACCGCGGCGTGGCTGCTTTGTCAACGAAGTGAGTGAAAAAGACCTGGACGAGATTTTTCCGGTGATTGCGCTGCTTGAAGGCCGCTGCGCTTTTGAGGCGGTGCGCAATGCCACCGACAGCGACCTGGCCATGCTGGAGCGCCTGCACGAGCAACTCCGGCTCCATGCCCAGGCCGGGCGCTTGAATGCCTACTACGCCACCAACCACACGATTCATGAAGCCATCATCACCCTGGCCAACAACCGCTGGCTCGCCCAGTCGATCGGCGACCTGCGAAAAATCCTCAAGCTGGCGCGGCTGCAGCAGCTCCATGCCCCCGGACGCCTGGCGCAAAGCCTGAGCGAGCATCTGGCGATTCATGCTGCCTTGAAAGCGCGCGATGCCGATGCGGCCGATGCGGCCATGCGCATCCACCTGGCGCGCCAGCGCGAGGCCCTGCGGGAGCTGGCCGCCCACCGCAAAAGCAGGCTGCTGGCATGAACCCTTCGACCTGGATTGGCCGCAGTGTGTCCCGGCTACTGCCGTCCCTGCCGGCCGCGGGAAAAAAACCGGCAGCCGCCCTGAATGCCGCGCAGCCGCCGGCGCGCAGCCTTGGCGAGCGCTTGAAAGCCACACTGCGCCAGGAGGGCGAAGCCTTGTCGCCGCGCCTGCTGCGCCGCAGCCTCGAAGCGCTGCAGGCCATCATCGACCCCCAGGTCAGTGAGGTCGAAGGAGGGCGCCGCGCCATGGCTCTGGCCGACTGGTACGCCACCGCACCGGTCGGGCAGCGGCAAGATGTCTGGCTGCTGATGAGCGAGCAGTTTTTGGCAGACAGCGAAAAGTCCCGGGTGGCGCAAGCCCGCCTGGCCGCTGCTGTCGGCACGCCCGAGCAGGCCGTGGCCGAGGTGCACTTTCGGCGCGCCACCGTTTCGCCGCGCCGGCGCCTGCTGCAGCGCTTTAGCGTCTACCCCGGCGGTATCGAGTTCCTGGTGGGACTGCGGGCCGACATACTGCCGTTTCTTAAAACCGACAAACGGCTGCTGGCGCTGGATGTGGAAATGGAGTACATGTTTTCCACCTGGTTCGATGTGGGCTTTTTGGACCTGCAGCGCATCAGCTGGGATTCGCCGGCTTCCTTGATTGAAAAGCTGATCCAGTATGAAGCTGTGCACGACATCAAGAGCTGGTCCGATGTCAAAAACCGCCTGGACAGCGACCGGCGCTGCTATGGGTTTTTCCATCCGCGCCTGCCTGGCGTGCCCTTGATTTTTGTCGAGGTCGCGCTGGTCGACGAGATGGTCAGCCATATCGAACCCCTGCTTGACGAGTCTGCCGCCACGGCCGACCTGGGCAAAGCCACAACCGCCATTTTTTACTCCATCAGCAACACACAGGCCGGCCTGCGCGGCGTGAGCTTTGGCGACTCCCTGATCAAGCGCGTTGTGGAAACGCTCAAGCAGGAGTTCCCCAAGCTACGGACGTTTGCCACCTTGTCGCCGATTCCTGGCTTCAAGAGCTGGCTCGGCCGCCACGCCGGCGCCATGCTGGACAAGCTCGACGACAAGTCGCGCGCGGCGCTGGAACGCGCCATTGCGCCGGAGCCGCTCAGCGCCGGCACTTTTTTAACCGCCACCGGCGGTGCCCTGGCGCTGGGCGAAAAGTCGCCGGTGCGGCTGCTGCTGCTGCAGAGCGCGGCCCATTACCTCGGCCAGGTGCTCAAGGACGGCAAGCCGCTGGACCCGGTGGCGCGCTTTCATCTGGGCAATGGCGCCCGCATCGAGCGCCTGAACTGGGCCGGCGATCCGTCCCCCAAGGGGCTGGGCCAGTCCTATGGCCTGATGGTCAACTACCTGTATGACCTCAAGCGCCTGGACAAGCACCGGGCCCTGCTGGCGCAAGGGAAAATCCCGGTGGCCGGCGCCATTGACAGCCTGTTCCTTTGAGTCGCCCGCCCATCCGAATTGATAACAAGTCCTGCAACAGGACGCTTCAGGAGACCTGCATGAAATCTATTCTTGACGCCACCGGCAGCCGGCGCGGCGCGCTGCGCGCGGGAGCCGCCAGCCTGGCGGCGCTTTCGCTGGGCAGCCTGGCCCAGTCACCGGCCTGGCCGGCCAAGCCGGTGACGGTGGTCGTGCCGTTTCCGGCCGGCGGCGGCACCGATGCCTTTGCCCGGCCGCTGGCAGCCCAGTTCGCCCGGCTGACCGGCAAGCAGCTCATCATCGACAACCGCGGCGGCGCCGGCGGCACCTTGGGCGCCGGTATTGCGGCCCGGGCGCAGCCCGACGGGTACACGCTCTTCATGGGCGCGGTGCACCATGCGATTGCGCCGTCGATGTACCCCAAGCTCGACTACGACATCGAGAAAGACTTTGTTCCGCTGGCGCTGATCGCCAATGTGCCGCAGGTGCTGGTTGTCAATCCGAAAAACATTCCAGGCAATTTCAAGGCCTTCCTGGCGCAGTTGCGCGGCAAGCCGGGCGGCTTCAACTACGGCTCGGCCGGCGCCGGCACGTCGCATCACCTGGCCGGCGAGCTGTTCAAGCAGCAAACCCAGACCTTCATCACCCACATTCCCTACCGGGGTGCCGGGCCGGCGCTGCAAGACCTGATCTCGGGCAATGTCGACATGGTGTTTGACGGGCTGGGTTCGTCGGCCGCGCACATCAAGAGCGGCCGCATCAAGGCGCTGATGGTGTCAGGGGCCAAGCGCAGCCCGGCTTTCCCCGACGTGCCATGCGCCGCCGAGCTCGGCCTGCCCGACTACACCGTCACCACCTGGTATGGCATGTGGGCGCCCAAGGGCACGCCGGCCGATGTCCAGGGCCGGATTGTCGAGGACCTGCGCAAGGCCGTGGCCGCCGACGAGCTCAAGGCCATCTGGGCGAGCAACGGCGCGGAGTCCGCCAGCCTGACGCCGGCGCAGTTCGGCAGCTTTGTCAGCGCCGAAGTGAAGCGCTGGGCGGCCGTGGTCAAGGTCTCGGGCGCCAAGCTGGACTGATCGTATGAGCGGCGCTGTGGTGGTTCAAGTGGCCGGCTCCCTGGCCACGGTCACGCTGTCGAATCCTGGCAAGCTCAATGCCATGTCGCGCGGCATGTGGCGCCAGTTGCGCGCCGTGTTTGAAGCCATCCAGCAGCGCTGCGATGTGCACGGCGTGCGGCTGCAGGGCGACAACGGCCACTTTTGCGCCGGTGGCGATATTTCCGAATACGCCGGTTTCCGGTTCGAGCCGGCCAGCCTGCGTGAATTTCATGAGGGCGATGTCTGGGGCGGCCTGCAGGCGATGCTCGACTGCGACGTGCCCATCGTCGCGCAGATCGACGGCCACTGCCTGGGCGCCGGCCTGGAGATGGCCAGCTGCTGCGACCTGCGCATCGCCGCTGAGGGCGCCCGTTTTGGCGCCCCCATTGCCCGGCTGGGTTTCCCGATGGCGCCGCGCGAGGCGGCCTTGGTGATGCGCGCCGTGGGCGAGCTGACGGCCCGGGAAATGCTGCTGTCGGCGGCTGTTCTGGGGGCCGCCGAAATGAAGCAGCGCGGTTTTCTGAACCAGGTGTGCGCTGCCGACGCGCTCGATGCGCTGGTGGCGCAGCGCCTTGACGCCATCCGGCGGCTGGCGCCGCAGGCTGCGCGCCTGAATAAACAATCATTTCGAGCGCTTGCGCTTGTCCTGTCTGCACAACCAGCTATTGATTTAGTAGCGAATGCCTATGACTACGCCGCGTCTGCCGAGCATCGCGAGGGCATCCATGCCTTCATCGAAAAGCGCCCGCCCGGGTTCCTGCGGTGAGGCGGCACAGTGCGTCTTTTTTAATTTTTTTCAATTCCATGACCAACTCCAACCTGTTTGCAGCGCTGCGCGCCGCCTTTCCCGCCGACCTGGACGCGGTTGCGGTGGAAACCGACAGCGGCCTGCTGTATTCATGGCGCGACCTGGAGCAGGGCAGCGCCATGCTGGCCAATTTGCTGGTGTCGCTCGATCTTCCCCCCGGTGCCCGGATTGCGGTGCAGGTTGAAAAATCGGTCGAGGCCTTGATGCTCTACCTGGCCACGCTGCGCGCCGGCTTGGTGTTCTTGCCGCTGAACACCGCCTACCAGAGCGCCGAGATCGACTACTTCATCGGCAATGCCGAGCCGGCGGTGGTGGTGTGCAGCCGCGCCAATTTTGGCTGGGTCAGCCAGATCGCCTTCAAGGCGGGCACGCAAAATGTCTTTACCCTGGACGACGACCGCACCGGCTCGCTGCTGGCGCGCGCCGCACAGTGCAGCGACCAGCATGACGTCGCGTTCAAGCAGGCCAGCGACATGGCGGCCATCCTGTACACCAGCGGCACCACCGGGCGCAGCAAGGGCGCGATGCTGTCGCACGGCAACCTGCTGAGCAACGCCCGGGTGCTTAAAAACTACTGGGGCTGGCGCACGCCGGCCGAGGGCGGCGACGTGCTGATCCACGCCCTGCCGATTTTTCATGTCCACGGCCTGTTCGTGGCCATCCATGGCGCCTTGATCAATGGCAGCAAGATGATCTGGCTGTCCCGGTTCGATGCGAAAAAAGTCGTGGAAAAACTGCCCGAGGCGACGGTGTTCATGGGCGTGCCAACGCTGTATGTGCGGCTGCTGGCCGAGCCCGGCCTGACGGCCGATGCCTGCCGCACCATGCGCTTGTTCATTGCCGGCTCGGCGCCGCTGCTGATCGACACCTTTCACGCCTGGCAGGCGCGCACCGGCCACACCATCCTGGAGCGCTACGGCATGAGCGAGACCGCCATGCTGACCTCCAACCCCTACCAGGGGGGCGAAAGGCGCGGCGGCACCGTCGGCTTTGCGCTGCCGGGCGTCAGCCTGCGGGTGCAGGACGACGCCGGCCAGGGCCTGCCGGCGGGTGAAATCGGCGCCATCCAGGTCAAGGGGCCGAATGTCTTTCAGGGCTACTGGCGCATGCCGGAGAAAACCGCCGAGGAATTCACCGCCGACGGCTTTTTCAAGACCGGCGACGTCGGCCAGATCGGCGAGGACGGCTACATCACCATCGTCGGGCGCAGCAAGGACCTGATCATCAGCGGCGGCTACAACGTCTACCCGGCCGAAATCGAAGGCTTTCTCAACGAGCTGCCCGGCGTGCTGGAAAGCGCGGTGGTCGGCGTGCCGCATCCCGACTTCGGCGAGG
>JACMQR010000342.1 GCA_014376885.1 Polaromonas sp. | reverse complement strand
GCCACCGGTGTAGGGCGCGACCAGTGCCGCACCGCCCGCGTCAAGCACGCCGTCTGTCAGCAGCTGCGTGACATTGGCAGTTCCGGCAAAGCCGAACAGCGCCACGACTTCGGGGCGGGTCAGCATCTCGCGCGTCAGCCGGACGGTCTCGGCCACCTTGTAGCCGTCGTCCACCACGTCATGGCGGATCTTGGCGCCGTGCACACCGCCTTGGGCATTGATGTGGTCAAAATAGATTTTTCCGCCGACCACCATTTGCTTGCCGGTGCTGGCCAGCACGCCCGACAGCGGGGCCACCTGGCCGATCACCAGTTCGGCGGCGGTGGCCAGGCTGGCCGTGCCGCACAGCGCCAGTGCGGTCAGTGCCAAACGGCTCCAGCTGAGAAATGTTTTCATGCGTTGTTCCAAAAAAGGGTTGATGCGGGACGACTCCAGGCCACCCGGCTGTTTGGGCGGTTTTTACGATTGGGCAGCGCCGGCCCGGCCAGCGGCGACTGGCGCTGCTGCCATGCCGCAACCCAGCCCAAAGCTCAAGGGCAGGTGCCGATCACGTAGTAGTTGGCGCCGGTCTGCCTGAGCGTGATGCTGGTGTAGATGTTCCACAGGCCCATGAACTGCGCCGAGCCGTTGGCATAGGTGTAGCCGCCGAGCACATAGGCACGCCCGGCGATGGTGTGCGCATAGTTCGACGCGGTGGTGCAGGTGGCCGCCGGCGGCGGCGTGCCCGTCGTGGTGCCTGCCGCAGCCGTGGACGCGGCGCTTTCCAGGTTGCTGCCGTCCACCGCCTTGACAGTCCAGCTGTAGGTGGTGGCGGCGGCCAGGCCGGTGTCGCTGTAGGAGGTAGCGGTCACCGGCAGGGCATTGACCTTGCCGGCATTGCGGTAGACGTTGTAGCTGGCGGCGCCGCTCACGGCATTCCAGCCGACGGCCATGCTGCTGGCCGTGGCATTGGAGGTGGCCACGCCGGTCGGCGCGGGCAGCGCAGCGGCCGGCGGCGGCGTCGTGCCGCCGCCAGAGACCTGGTCGACCATGGCCTTGATGGCGACCATTTGCGGACCGGACTTCTTGGCGTAGTTGGCGCTGTCATAGCCCCACCAGTCCCAGCAGCTGTTGGTGGCCTGGGTGCTGGTCTGCGGGTAGACCATCACCAGGTTGTTGCTGTCGGCCCAGCGGTTGTAGCCGGTATTGCGCACATACTGCTGCTGGACCAGCGTGACATTTTGCTGGCAGCCATGCAGCACCACATGCACCCGGCATTGCGCGCCCGCCGTGCAGGCCTGGGGAATGTAGGCCCAGCCGGTGGGCGCCATGCCATGCCCGGTGATGAACTGGCCCTGGTTGAATTCAACAAAATTGCCAGGCGCCAGCGCGCCGTTGTTGCGCGGATTGAGAGCGCCGTAGAAATGCGCCAGCATCGCGCCGGCCAAGTCAAAATTGCAGTTGTTGATGTACGGCGAGCCCTTGGTCGAGCAGGCGCTGCCATAGTCGTCGGTGACCATCGCGTGCTCGGCGGCAATGTCTTTTTTATAGACCACATTGGCCGCCGGCACAAAGCTGTTGTAGTAAGTCTTGAGCGCATCCATCACGCCCGTCTTGACCGTGCTGTCGAGAGAGCCTGAAAACAGGTACACCTTGGAGCCTTGCAGGTTGGCCACCGGGTCGATAAGGCCCTGGCTGGCCCAGTTGTTGGTGGTGGTGACCAGGCTGCTGGTCGGTATGCCGGCCGGACTGGCCATGCAGCGCCCGGTGGCGTTGGTGATGGAGCCCTCGGCGCAGTAAAAAGGCCCGCCCGCGACGATGCCAGCGCCTTTTTTAAAGGTGGCCGAATAGGCCACATGCAGCTGCGCCGCCATGAAGCCGCCCGATGACAGGCCAGACACGGTGGTCTGGGTGGTGTCGATGTTGAGCTGGGGAAGGTTCACCGCGGCGGATGCTGCGCCGCCAGCAAGCGCTGCTGCCGCAGCGAGAATGGAAAAAAGCCTGGGTTTCATGGGGTTTGTCTCCTGCCGTTTGTCATTTATAAAAATGAGGACCTGTGCATCTTTTGTCTTTGCAAGAGATTGCCGCCTTGAGATGCAACGCCGGTCGCAGGTCAGCACCCGGCCATCCGAAAAGGGGACCAGCCGGCGGGAGGGCCGCATCAGGTTCCACAGTTTTGACAGTCTGGTGAGCAAAACTGCCGCTCTGACGCGCCTGCAAAAGGCAAAGTCCAGAATAGGCGCTTCGAGCGCCCCATGCCTAGGGGGTATTCCTGCAAATCTGACAGACTTAGTGGTACTACGTAATCAGGTGTAACCGAGGGTTACAACCATTGCGCAAAACCACTTTTATCGGACGGGGCGGGTAAAGCGCCCTCAGGCAGGCCGCGCCCGGTTGACCCAGCGCCGCAGCAGGCGCGGCAGCACCAGCACGGCCACCACCACTCCGATCAGGATCAAGGACACCGGGCGCTGGATGAACACCAGCGCGCTGCCCTCGCCAATCGACATGGCGTTGCGCAACTGGGCCTCGGCCAGCGGGCCCAGGATCATGCCGACCACCACCGGCACGGTCGGAAAGTCAAAGCGCCGCATGACCACGCCCAGCACGCCAATGGCGTAGAGCAAAAACAGATCGAACGCGCTCTGGCGCATGCCATACACGCCGACCGTCGGAAAAATCAGGATGCCAGCGTACAGGTAGGGCTTGGGGATTTTCAGCAGCTTGACCCACAGCCCGACCATCGGCAGGTTGAGCACCAGCAGCATCACGTTGCCGATGTAGAGCGAAGCGATCAGGGCCCAGACCAGCGATGCCGAGGTGGTGAACAGCTGCGGGCCGGGCTGGATGCCGTAGTTCTGGAAGGCGCCGAGCAAGATGGCGGTGGTGTTCGACGTCG
>JACMQR010000341.1 GCA_014376885.1 Polaromonas sp. | reverse complement strand
TCAAGCCTCAATAGTCGGGTTGCCAGTCAACGGTGATGCATTTGCCGGCAATGTCCACCTTGTCGACATAGGCGGCGACAAAGGGAATCATCCGTTCGGCAGCAGCAATGCTGCCGTCTTCCTGCGTGCTGGTGTATTCGATGCACAGGACCGATTGAGGCCCCGTCGTCATCAGGTCGCGCACGCAGCCCAAGGCAATGCCTTCGCGATTCACCACATTCAGGCCGATCAGGTCGACCCAATAGTATTCGTCGGACGAAGCGGCGGGAAAGCTGCTGCGCGAAAGGAAAATCCGTGCACCACGCAGGGCTTCGGCCTGGTTGCGATCGTCCAGGCCGGCGAACTTGACGACCACCGAGCCTGAATGAATTTTGGACTCGTCCACTTTGAGGGAGACGGTGCCGGAAAAAAGGCTGAAACCGGGCCGGAACTTGGCGTCAGGCGCCTGCAGGTACCAGGTTTGAGCGGAAAGGAGAGCTTCCGGATCGGTGCTGTGCGGCAGGACTTTGAGCCAGCCCTTGACGCCCCACGCATCCAGAATGCGCCCGACTTCAATGGCATCGGCAGGCAGCTTTGACGGTGTCAAACCCGCAGACGGTTGAAGGCCGGGCAACATCGGGCAATTCCTGAAATCAGGCTGCTGCGACTTCGGCAGGAAGTTCAGCGGCAGTAACGGCCACCGAAGCGCCGCCCTGTTTGATCAAGCGCAGCACGGTTGGCGACGTTTGGGCGCCAACGCTGATCCAGTGGGTCAAACGGTCCTGCACGATGCGCAGGCCCTCTTCGCCGCCCTTGGCGATCGGGTTGTAAAAACCGATGCGCTCGATGAAGCGACCATCGCGGCGAACGCGCTTGTCAGCCACAACGATGTTGAAAAATGGACGGTGCTTGGAACCGCCGCGTGAAAGCCGGATGACGACCATGATTTATCCTTGGGTGGCGGGGTAAAAATAACCCCAAATATTCCTGCAGCGCTTGAGACACACGACATGGCCACCCGGCCAGCGAAATGCTGCAAAGCCTGCGATTATAGCCTGCGGGTTTGCGGCTCTTGCCACAGGCCATGGGTTCAGTTGGAAATCAGTCCAGCAGTTCAATCTATGACCGGCACAAATGCATTCATTGACCATTTGACTGACCTGCCGGCGCCGAGTAGGCGCTCTACCACCGCGAGCGCTGCAATTGGCTGAGCCGGGCATGCGATGATGCAAAAAACCTTGGGGCTGGCAGCGCCGGGCCGCCGGCCGGCCGGCCCGGCCCATAATCGCGCCAATGCATGTAATCCCCAAAAAAAACAAGACCCTTGCCGCCTGGCTGGCCTTCATCGGCGGCCAGCTTGGACTGCACCGCCTGTACCTGTACGGCTTGGGGGACCTGTGGGCCTGGGTCCATCCGGTCGTTGCCGCATTGGGCTGGTGGGGCGTTGAGCGGGTGCGCACCTTTGGCCAGGACGACCAGCTGGCCTGGGTGCTGGTCCCCCTGCTGGGGTTCACCCTGGCTGGAACCGCTGTGACGGCGATCTACTACGGCCTGATGCCTTCGGAAAAATGGAACCTGCTGCACAACGAGGCCGTTGCCGATGCGCCAAGTGGCAACACCAACTGGCTGACCATTGGCGCTGTCGTGTTTGCATTGCTGTTTGGCACCATTGCCCTGATGTCGAGCATTGTTTTTAGCTTCCAGCGCTATTTTGAATACCAGGTGGAAGAAGCCAGGAAAATCAGCCAGTGACCAAGCCAGCGCCCGCACGGTTCGCCAGCCCCGGAAGGCGCCGGCTCTTGCTGGATGGCCTGACAGGCTTTGCCGGCCTGGCAGGCCTGACCGCCTGGCCGGATCAAGCGCAGGCCCTGGGCGCCAAGGCGCTGGTTTTCCCCCGCGACCGGGGTGCCCATCCGGAATTTCGCACCGAGTGGTGGTACATCACCGGGCATGCTGTATCCCAGGCGGCAGACGCCCGGCGCTTTGGGTTTCAGTTGACGTTTTTTCGCTCACGGGTCGATGGCACCCAGGCCCTGACATCAAGGTTCGCCGCCCGGCAGCTGGTTTTTGCGCATGCCGCCATCACCGATGTGCAGGGAAAAAAGCTCTGGCACGACCAGCGCATCGCACGCGCCGGCTTTGGCATTGCGTCAAGCAGCGAGCAGGACATGGCCGTTGTCCTGCGCGACTGGTCCCTGAAGGCCGACGGCAGCAGCTACACCGCCGAGTTGCCAGCCAGTGACTTTGCACTGCGCCTGCAGTTCCGGGAAACCCAAGCGGTCCTGCTGCAGGGCAAGCAGGGCCTGTCGCGCAAAGGCCCCGACGAAAAGCAGGCCAGCTACTACTACAGCCAGCCGCAACTGGCCACCCGCGGCAGCCTGCAACTGCAGGGACAGAACTTTGATGTGGCCGGCAAGGCCTGGCTGGACCATGAGTGGAGTCAGGAATTGCTGCACCCGAGCGCCGTCGGCTGGGACTGGATGGGTATGAACCTGGATGACGGCAGCGCGCTGACCGCCTTCCGGCTGCGCGACAAAGATGGCGCTGCGGTGTGGGACGGCGGCTCCTTCCGGTCGGCCAGTGGCGAGCTGTATGTATTTGGCCGCGGCGAGGTGGAATTCAAGCCGGTGCGGCGCTGGAAGAGCCCGCTCAGCCAGGCCAGCTACCCGGTGGAATGGACCGTCCGGACACCGGCTGATTTTTACACCGTCAAGGCGGTCATCGACAACCAGGAACTCGACAGTCGCAGCTCCACAGGCGCCATTTACTGGGAAGGCCTGAGCGAGCTGACGGACAGCAACGGCAAGCGCGTGGGCCTGGGCTACCTGGAAATGACCGGGTATGCCCAGCCCCTGAAACTCTAGCGCGGGCCGGTTTTTGCCGCTCAGTCGCTCAACGCCTGCGAGACCTCACTCTTCAAAAGCCGGCGGTAATACGCGCGCTGCGGGCTGGGCGACTGCGACATGTAGACCGTGCAGGTCTGCTCCTTGGGTTCGGCCCAGAAGAAGGTACCGGCCGCGCCAGCCCACATGAATTCGCCGGCAGAGCCGTGCACGCCGGCCATGCCGTCGCCCTGCCGGACCAGAAAGCCCAGGCCGAAGGTGTAGCCCTGGGCGCCAAGCAGCAGCATGCCCGGATTGATGCTGGTGTTGATGGCACTGCCCAGGTGGTCCGAGGTCATCAAGGTGACCGTCGAGCGGGACAGGATACGCACGCCATCGAGTTGCCCGCCGTTGAGCATGGCCTGGCAAAACCGCAGGTAGTCGCCGGCTGTGCTCACCGCCCCGGCACCGCCCGAATCGTTGCCGGGTGGCTTGCTCACATCGATCAGCTTGTTGACCGCCCCGGTGGCCGGGTCCTTGGGAAAGGCTTCTGCCAGGCGCGAAGCCTGCTGCGCCGGCACGGAAAACCCGGTGTCCTTCATTTTCAGCGGCTTGAAAATACGTTCGTCCATGAACTCGCCCAGGCGCTTGCCCGTGACAGCTTCAACCACCCGGCCCTGGACATCGACCGACAGGCTGTATTCCCAGGCAGTGCCCGGCTGCTGCGCCAGTGGGGCCTTGCCCAGCGCCTCGGCCATTTGCGCGCCCGGCAGGTCGCGTGCGTCATAGTCGATGTCGGTTCGGTACACGCCGGCCTTGATGTAGGCCTCGCGCACCAGCGGGTTTTTGGTCAGCTCGCCGTAGGCGATGCCCGAGGTGTGACGCAGCAGATCCTGGACGGTGGGCTCTTTGTTGGCGGCAACCAGTTTGAACGTGGTGGCCTGGGTTGCCGGATCAACAACGGGCACGCTGACCATCGGGCTTTTGAACGAGGGCAGGTATTTCGACACCGGATCGGTCAGTTGCACCTGGCCGTCCTCCACCAACATCATCAAGGCCGTGGAGGCCATCGGCTTGGTCATCGAATAGATACGGAAAATCGAGTCAGGCTTCATGTCGCCGCCCGAGGCATTGTTGAGTTTGCCAAAAGCCTGCGAGTAGACCAGTTTCCCCTTGCGCGCCACCATCACCACCGCGCCCGGCAGTTTGCCCTGGGCGACTTCCTGCTGGAAGGTGCTGGTGATCTTTTCCAGCCGCTGCGACGACATCCCCACTGATTCGGGCGTGGCCATGGGAAGCGGTTGCGCCTGGGCGACGGCCGACAGCATCCAGGCTGCCGACACATAAGCCAGCTTGCTCGGAGAAAATCGAAATGGTTTGACGTGCATGGTTTTCCTTGAGGTGATGAATTTTTACTTTGAACTGGGAGGCTCAGCGCTTATTGCCCGAGCCGCGGCGCGCTTTGCAGCAATTCGGCCAGGTACGGCGCCCAGGCTTTGGCCTGCAGGCCGGTCGTGCCGTGGCCAGCGGTGTTTGGACTGGCAGGAAGGATCACGAAACGGGCGTTTTTCAGGCGCTGGACTTCGCTTTGCAGCAGGCCGAGTTCTGGCGGGTTGCGCTCGTCGTCGGCCGAGTTGATGGCCAGCAGCGTTGCCTTGATTTTTTCCAGCCCGGGCGACGGGTTGTAGTCGCGCGATGAATCCCACTGGTACAAATGGTCGTTGGCGTCGCCGCTGAACGGCGCGCTCAGCCGCTGGTTGAGCAACTGGTCTGCCTTTTCGCGGGTGGGCGCGGCCTTGTAGAGCGCCTGGTTGCCCCCATTGCTCGCAAAGCCATAGAACACCGAGGCGAACTGCAGACTTTTCGGCTGCCTGGTGTAGTTGCCGTTCAGCCACTCCGGGTCGTTGCGGATCGAGTCGACGACGAGGCGGCGCAGGATCCAGTTGCGGCTGGCCATTTCGGTCGGCAGCGAAGCCATGGGCACCAGCGCATCCATGAAGCCGGGGTAGCGCTGGCCCCATATCCAGGTCTGCATGCCACCCATCGAATTGCCAATCACCAGACGCAGGTGCTTGATGCCCAAGTGCTCTGCAAGCAGCCGGTATTGGGCATCGACCATGTCGTTGTAGTTGTACTGCGGAAACTTGGCGCGCATGCCGTCCGAAGGCTTGCTGGACTTTCCGGTGCCGATCGCATCGGGCAGTATCACGTAGTAGCGGCTGGCATCGAGCGGCTGGCCCGGACCGAACAGCTCGCCGGCAAAGCCGGGCGTCAGCAGGCCAGCGCCCGAGCCGGTGGTGCCATGCAGCACCAGAACCGGCTCGCCGGCGGGATTGCCGACGGTGGTGTAGTGCAGGCGCAGCTCGGGCAGTGTCTGGCCGGTGTGAAAGCGAAAGTCGCGCACCACCCAACTGCCTTCTTTGGGCGCAGGATAGGCAGCGGCCCAGACCGGCGGGGCGCCCAGCAAGAAAACCGCCAGCCAGAACGCGAGTGGACAAAGGAATTGCAGCATCGGCATTTTCATTGACGATTTGTAACACGATACCCAGCCCCGCCGTACGAGGGGAAACTCGCACATCCAGAGCGGCGGCGGACCCGGCCGCCGGCAGGCGCCCTGTGCAAAGTACGAGAATGCAGACAATGAACCCCTTGAAAAACACCCGCCTGTCGATGCTTGACCTGGTTTCGGTGCGCGAAGGCGGCGCCGTCGCCGACGCGCTGGCCATTGCCTTGCAAACGGCCCGGCATGCCGAACGCCTGGGCTTTGTCCGCTACTGGCTGGCCGAGCACCACAACATGGCCGGCGTTGCCAGTTCAGCCACCGCTGTGCTGGTCGGCTACATTGCCGGCGGCACGCGCACCATCCGCGTCGGCTCGGGCGGTGTGATGCTGCCCAACCATGCGCCGCTGGTGGTGGCCGAAGCCTTTGGCACGCTGGCCGAGCTGTACCCGGAGCGCATCGACCTGGGGCTGGGCCGCGCGCCCGGCACCGACCCGGCTACGATGCGGGCACTGCGCCGCGAGCGCTCCGAGACAGCGGACGATTTTCCGCAGGATGTGGCCGAGCTGCAGCGCCTCCTCGGGCCGGCCCAGCCCGGCCAGCGGCTGATCGCCATGCCGGGTGCCGGTACCAACGTGCCGATCTGGCTGCTGGGGTCAAGCCTGTTTTCAGCGCAACTGGCGGCCGAGCGCGGCCTGCCGTTTGCATTTGCCGCGCATTTCGCGCCGCGCCTGATGCAGCAAGCCATTGGCCTGTACCGCCAGCATTTCCAGCCCTCGTCGGCGCTGGCCCGGCCCTATGTGGCCGTCGGCGTGCCGCTGATCGCTGCGCCGACCGACGAGGAAGCGGACTACCTGGCGAGCAGCACCTACCGGCGGGTGCTTGGCCTGTTGACCGGAAACCGCCGCGGCCTGCAGGCGCCGATGGCCAACTTCCTGGCCCAGCGGCACCCGCAAGAGCGGGCCGCCATCGGCGACTTCCTGGCCGCCGCCGTGATTGGCGGCCCGGACACGGTGCGCGGCGGCCTGAGCGCGCTGGCGCAGGCCACAAGCGCCAACGAGTTCTTGCTGGTGTGCGATGTGCACGACCCGGCGCTGCGGCTGCGCTCCCTGGACATCGCCGCCGCCGCGCAGGCCGCCTGAGGCCCCTGCCCGGCTGGCTGGACCGGCAACGCGTGCGTCCGAGACCTGGGGTTCAGTGCGCGCCGGCCGCGGCGTCGGCGCCGCCCGCACCGGCGTGCGTCGGTCGTGTCAGGTAGACCAGCGGAATGAGCAGCAAAAAGATCAGCGCCGACGCATAGAACACATCGTTGGCCGCCAGCATGTAGGCCTGCTGGTCCACCAGCCGGTTGACGGTGGCCAGCGCCTGGTCGGGGCTCAGGCCGGCGCTGGCCAGGCCGCCCAGGGCGTTGCTGGCCGCCACGCTGCCCGGGTTGACGAACTCGCTGAGCTGCGCATGGTGCATGGCGGCGCGGTCCTGCCAGACGGTGGTGGCGATCGAGGTGCCGAACGAACCGGCGGTGATGCGCACAAAGTTCGACAGCCCCGAGGCGGCCGGAATCTTGTCGTAGGGCAGGCCCGACAGCGTGATGGTCATCAGCGGAATGAAAAAGCACGCCATGGCCACGCCCTGGATCAGCGTCGGGATCAGGATGGTGCCCATGTCGGCCTGGGTGTTGAAGTTCGAGCGCATCCACAGCACCAGCGCGAACACGGCGAAGGCGCAGACCGCAAAGCGGCGTGGGTCGGTCCGGCCGATGTTCTTGCCGATCACCGGGGACAGCAGCAAGGCCATGACGCCGACCGGCGCCAGCACCATGCCGGCCTGGGTGGCGGTGTAGCCCATGAACTGCTGCAGCCACAGCGGCAGCAGCACGACATTGCCGAAGAACAGGCCGTAGCCGACCGACAGCGCCAGCACGCCGGCCCAGAAGTTGCGCTTTTTAAACAGCGTCAGGTCGACCACCGGGTGCTCCTCGGTCAGCTCCCAGATCACAAAGGCGATCAGGCCGACGAGCGCCACGACGCCCAGGGCGATTACCTCGCCGGAATGGAACCAGTCAAGCTCCTTGCCCTTGTCCAGCATGATCTGCAGCGCGCCGACCCAGACGACCAGCAGGCCCAGGCCGACCGAGTCGATCGGCAGCTTGCGGGTAGGACTTTCGCGCTTGTGAAAGATCCGCCAGGTGATGAAGGCCGCGCCAAAGCCGACCGGAATGTTGATGTAGAAGATCCACGGCCATGAAATGTTGTCGGTGATCCAGCCGCCCAGCAGCGGCCCCATGACCGGCGCGACCAGCGTGGTCATGGACCACAGCGCCATCGCCAGCCCGGCCAGCGCCTTCGGGTAGCTCGACAGCAAAAGCGCCTGCGACAGCGGAATCATCGGCCCGGCGACCAGGCCCTGGAGCACGCGCAAAATGATCAAGGTCGTCATGTTCGGCGCCAGGCCGCACAGCCACGATGTCAGCACGAACAGCAGCACGCTGGTGGTGAACAGCCGAACCTGGCCAAAACGCTGCGACAGCCAGCCGGTCAGCGGCACGGCAATCGCGTTGGCCACGCCAAAGCTGGTAATCACCCAGGTGCCCTGGTTCGGGCTGACGCCCAGGTCGCCGGCGATGGCCGGCAGCGAGACGTTGGCAATCGACGTGTCGAGCACGTTCATGAAGGTGGCCGCCGACAGCGCCAGCGTGCCCCACAGCCGGGCCGAGCCGCTCAGCGGCGGCGGCGGCGCCAGGTGGTCAGACGGGAAAGGGGTTGCAGATGCCATGAATGCCTTGACGGAGCGGGACCGGCACGCCGGCTTCAGTGCGCCAGCGGCGCAGCGCCGCCGGCTGTCCGCTGGGCCAGCGAGACGCTGCCGGCATCGGCCGGCGGCGCTGCCCTGGCGGCCTTGCCGGTGTTGGCGGCGATGACGCGCCTGACGGCCTCGGCGGCAGCGCTGTCGTGCAGTGCAAACGCCTGCACGGGCGCCAACGCGGCAGCGCGCGGCGCATCGGCGAGGTTTTTCCCGCCCTGGCTGCTGACATCGACCTCGGCCGTCATCGACAGGCCGACGCGCAGCGGATGGTCGGTGAACTGCGCCGGGTCCAGCGCGATGCGCACCGGCACGCGCTGCACCACCTTGATCCAGTTGCCGGTGGCGTTTTGCGCGGGCAGCAGGGAAAACGCCGCGCCGGTGCCGGCGCCCAGGCCGGCCACCGTGCCATGGTATTCGGTCTTTTTGCCGTACAGGTCGGCCACCAGCGCCACCGGCTGGCCGATGCGGATGTGGCGCAGCTGGACTTCCTTGAAATTCGCATCGACCCACAGCTGGTTGAGCGGAATCACCGACATCAGCGGCATGCCGGCGGCAATCCGCTGGCCAAGCTGCACCGTGCGCTTGGCCACATAGCCGTCGGCCGGCGCGGTCATGACCGCGCGCTGCGTGGCCAGGAATGCTTCACGCACCCGGGCGGCGGCCAGCTGCACGGCCGGATGCTGCTCGATGCTGGTGCCGTCGGTCAAGGCTTGGTTACTGCTGAGCTGCTCGCGCGCAGCGCTGACGCCGGCCTGGGCCGCGGCCAGCGCGCTCCTGGCGTTGGCCAGCTGCGTCTGCGCATGGCTGAGCTCTTCCCCGGACACCGCGCCATTGCCGCTGAGCGACTGGCGCCGGCCCAGATCGTCGGCGGCGCGCGCGATGTCGCTGCTGGCCTTGGCCACCTCGGCGCCCCGCAGCGCGACCTGCGCGCCGAGCGCGCCGTTGTTCGCATACAGCGTGCGCGTCTGGCGCACCGCCTGGGCCAGCGCCGCCTCGGCCTGGTCCAGCGCCACCCGGGCGTCGGCCGGGTCGAGCTGCACCAGGGGCTGGCCGGCCTTCACGAAATCGGTGTCGTCGGCCATGATGGCCAGCACCGTGCCGCCGATCTGGGGCGTGATCTGGATCACATTGCCCTGCACATAGGCGTTGTCGGTGGACTCGAAATGGCTGGCCACCAGGTAGTCGTAGGCCGCCCAGCCCAGGCCGGCCACGGCGACGACGCTGGCCAGCGCGGTCAGCGCCTTTTTGCGCCGGGGATTGCCCGCTGCAGGCGCTACTGAATCGGCCGGGCGGCCGGCGGTCTTGGAGTCGGATGCTTGAGGTGCGGTCATGGTCTTGGTCGGATGGAGTTCAGGAGCGGCTTGCCGGCGCCCTCAACGGGCGGACCCATGGCGGGCAGCAAGGTGTTTTTTCGGTGAAATAGGCTTTACGTGCTTTCTGGACGGATGCTTTTAGCTATTATTTTTGTAGTGTTTTGCTGAGCTGCAAGGGCTCGGGCGCATAGCCGCCGCCCAGCGCGTGCATCAGTGCCACCTGGGTTTGCAGTGCGCGGCCGGCCAGGTCAACCGCCAGGCGGCGCTGCGCCAGCACGCTGGTTTCGGCCGTCAGCACATTGAGGTAATTGCCCAGCCCGGCCCGGTAGCGCTGCACCGCGATGTCGTAGGCGCTTTGCGCGGCGTCCTGCGCCGCCTGCTGCTCGAGCTGCTGGCGGCCGATGGCGTGCGAGGAAGCCAGCTGATCGGCAACCTCGCGCACCGCGTCGACCACGGCGGCGTTGTAGCTTTCGATGGCTGCGTCGAGGTCGGCGGTCTTTGCGCGCAGGTTGGCGCGCAGCCGTCCGGCCTCGAAAATCGGCAGACGCAAAGCCGGACCGACGCCCCACTGCTGGCTGCCGGCGTCCGCCAGCCGGCCCAGGCCGATGCTGGAAAAGCCGGCAAAGGCTACCAGGTTGATGTTCGGATAGAACAGGGTCTTGGCGTTCGCCACATCGCTGAGCGACGCCTCGATGCGCCAGCGCGCTGCGGCTATGTCGGCGCGGCGGCCCATCAGGTCGGCCGGAATGACAGGCGCAACTACTAT
>JACMQR010000340.1 GCA_014376885.1 Polaromonas sp. | reverse complement strand
GTGCGAACACTGCCTGAACCCGGCCTGCGTGGCATCGTGTCCGTCGGGCTCGATCTACAAGCGCGAAGAAGACGGCATTGTGCTGATCGACCAGGACAAATGCCGCGGCTGGCGCATGTGCGTCTCGGGCTGCCCGTACAAGAAGATTTACTACAACTGGAAAAGCGGCAAGGCCGAGAAATGCACTTTCTGCTATCCGCGCATCGAGGCCGGCCAGCCGACCGTGTGCAGCGAAACCTGCGTCGGCCGCATCCGCTACCTCGGCGTTATCTTGTATGACGCCGACCGCATCCAGGAAGCCGCCAGCGTGGCCGACGACAAGGACCTGTACCAGGCCCAACTCGACATCTTTCTCGACCCGAACGATCCGGCGGTGATTGCGCAGGCGCGCCTTGACGGCATTCCCGAAGCTTGGCTCGAAGGCGCGCGCCGCAGCCCGGTGTACAAGATGGCTGTCGAATGGAAGGTCGCCCTGCCGCTGCATCCCGAGTACCGCACGCTGCCGATGGTCTGGTATGTGCCTCCGCTCTCGCCCATCACGTCGGCCGCCAACGCCGGGCAGATCGGCATCAACGGCGAGTTGCCCGACATTGCCCAGATGCGCATTCCGGTGCAGTACCTGGCCAACCTGCTGACGGCGGGCGACACCGCCCCGGTGATCCGCTCGCTGCAGCGCATGATGGCGATGCGCTCCTATCAGCGCAGCAAGCATGTGGACAATGAGCAGAACCTGGCCGTGCTCAAGCAAGCCGGCCTGACGGTGGCCGAGGTCGAGGAGATGTACCACATCATGGCGATTGCCAACTACGAAGTCCGCTTCGTGATTCCGACCAGCCACCGCGAATATGCCGAAAACGCCTTCGACATGCGCGGCGGCTGCGGTTTTACCTTCGGCAACGGCTGCTCCGACGGCGCCAGCGATGTCAGCCTGTTCGGTGGCAACAAGAAACGCACGATTCCCATCAAGGTAGAGGTCTAAAAACCATGGCACTGTTCAACACCCTTCCCAAGGCGACCAAAAGCCTGCGCGTGCTGGCCCGCCTGCTGGGCTACCCGGACGCCGAACTGCGCGGCCACCTGGCCGATATGCGCGGGGCGCTGCATGAAGAAAAAGCTGTGGCGCCGCAGCGGCTGGCCGAACTCGAAGCGCTGATCGACACGCTGGCGCGCAAGGCGCCGCTGGAAGCCGAGGCCGACTACGTCGAGCTGTTCGACCGGGGCCGCGCCACGTCGCTGCACCTGTTCGAGCATGTGCATGGCGACTCGCGAGACCGGGGTCCGGCCATGATCGACCTGGCGCTGACCTATGAAAAGGCCGGCATGTACCTGGGCGAGGGCGAAATGCCCGACTTCCTGCCGGTCGTGCTCGAATTCACCTCGACCCAGCCGCCGCGTGAGGCGCGCGAATTCCTGGCCGAAATGGCGCACATCTTCAACGCCATCTTTGCCGCGCTACAGCAGCGCGCCAGCCCTTACGCATCGGTGCTGGGCGCCCTGCTCGAACTGGCAGGCGAGAAAGCCTCGCCGGTCGAGATCGCCGCCGAAGAGCCTATCGATGCGGTTTGGCAGGAGCCGGTCGTGTTCGACGGCTGCTCTTCCAAAGGCCAGGCCAAGCCTGACCAGCCGCAACCCATCCACATCGTCCGCAAGCCACGTCCCTCCCAAGGAGCACAAGCATGACCTCCTCCCTGCACGGTTTTCTCTTCGGGGTCTATCCCTACATCTGCCTGACGGTGTTTCTGCTGGGCAGCCTGATCCGCTTCGACCGCGACCAGTACACCTGGAAAAGCGATTCGTCGCAGCTGCTGCGCACCGGCCTGCTGCGCTGGGGCAGCAACCTGTTCCATTTCGGCATCATTTTCCTGTTCTTCGGCCACCTGGTCGGCCTGCTGACACCGCATGCGGTATACGGCGTTTTCATGGACGCTGCGACGAAACAGCGCATGGCGATCTACGCGGGCGGCGTTGCGGGCTTCATCTGTTTCATTGGCCTGTCGATGCTGATCTACCGCCGCATGTTCGACGAACGCATTCGCTACACCAGCCACAAGACTGACCTGGCGATCTTGCTGATCCTGTGGGTGCAGCTGTCGGTCGGCCTGATCACCCTGCCGCTTTCGTATGGCCATGCCGACGGGAGCGTGATGCTGATCCTGGCCGACTGGGCCCAGCGCATTCTCACCCTGCGTGAGGTGAACACTGCAGCGCTGGTTGTATTGCCTTGGCCCTACCTGTTTCACCTGGTGTTCGGCATGACGATCTTTTTGCTGTTTCCGTTCAGCCGCCTGGTTCATGTGTGGAGCGGTTTTGCCTCGATCGGCTACATCTTCCGGCCTTACCAGGTGGTGCGCAGCCGCCGCCTCGATGTTGGCGCCACCACCCGCACGGCACCGCGTCCACAGCAGCCTGTGCAAGCGCCAAAGTCCGCCGGCCAAGCTTCCATCACCCCGGCGAAGCCAGAAAGAAAATTCTCATGAGCACGCCTACTTCCACCGTGACCGGCTGCGGCAGCAGCAGCTGCCAGTGCGCCAGTCCTGACATGTCCAGCCAGGCTGCCCTGCCGACCGCCGCAGTCAACGGCATCGAATTGCATCCGCCCGGCCAGCGCCCGGACATCGGCCTGCTGCGCGAATTGGCTTACACCGAACTGCTGCGCCAGCAGGCCGTGATGAAAGACTTGCTGCCGCGCCACACTGGCCTTGCCACGCCCGAGCTGGGCGAGGCCGAGCGCAAGGTCATCGAGGCCATGGTCGATGCCGAGGTGCAAAGCCCGCAGCCCAATGAAGACGAATGCCAGCGCTACTACGACGCCAACGCACCCCAGTTCATGGTCGGCCAGGCGCTGCATGTGCGGCACATTTTGTTTGCCGTCACACCCGGCGTCAATGTCCATGCGCTGACGATCCATGCCGAAAAGGCCCTTCTGGAACTGACGCGCAAGGACGCCTCGCCCGGGCGCTTTGCCCAGCTGGCCGCCGAACTCTCGAACTGCCCGACCAGCGCGCAGGGCGGCGATCTGGGCTGGGTTGGACCGGACGACTGCGCGCCCGAACTGGCCAACGAGCTGTTCCACCAGAAGCATTCGCAGTGGGGCATGGGTGTGCATCCGCGCCTGATCCACACCCGCTTCGGCTTTCACATCATCGAGGTGCTTGAGCGCCGCGCTGGCAAGCAGCCGGCCTACGCCGAAGTGCGCGAGCGCATTGCCGCCCTGCTGGCGATGCAGTCGCGCGCCCGGGCCTTGCACCAGTACATGAGCCTGCTGGTCGGCGAAGCGCTGGTTGAAGGCATTGACCTTGAAGGGGCGGATTCGCCGTTGGTGCAATGACCGAAAACGCCGCAGCCAATGACGAGCTGCTGCTGCGCCTGCGGCGTTTCAAGTCCGACTATTTTCCGCTGCACCAGCAGCGATTTCAGGACTTGGTGTCGAAAGGGCAGCATCCCAAGACGCTGTTCATCGGCTGCTCGGACTCGCGGCTGGTGCCTTATCTGCTGACCGGCACCGGTCCCGGCGAGCTGTTCATCGTGCGCAATGTGGGCGCTTTTATTCCGCCTTATGACGGCTCGCACGGCCTGCACGGCACCACGGCTGCGATCGAGTTCGCCGTGCTGAGCTTGCATGTCGAGCGCATCGTGGTCTGCGGCCACAGCCAGTGCGGCGGCATCCGGGCAGCCTACGAGGGCGTACCGGATGAAGCCATTGCCCTCAAAGCCTGGCTCAAACTGGTCCAGGAAGCTCTGTTGCCGGTGCAGCCCAGCCCCGAGGCGCTGCGCCGCACCGAGCAGCGATCGGTCGTGCTGCAACTCGAACGCCTGCTGGATTACCCCATGGTGCGGCGCGAGGTGGAGGCCGGCAGGCTGACGCTGCACGGCTGGCACTATGTGATCGAGGAAGGAGAAATCCACATCTTCGATGCCCAGCAAGGCGACTTCGTGCCTGCTTCGCTGGCATCGAACTGCGGCACCGGTCCTTACCAGCCCTATGTGGAGCACGACGGGCAGGTGATTTCGGACTGAGTGGTGGACCGGAGGTTTCTTGCGCTGAAAAATCCAATCAGTCGATGCTACTTTTTTAATAGCTACATACGTATTTGGGACGTGCGCCAGAGTTAGATTGGATCTCAAAATAACGGTGCTGACCTATGGTTGCGCTAGATCAGCAACGCGCCTGAGTCTGCTGGCCGGCGCAGGCCTTGCGCCAGCCCATCGGTAAAAAAGGTCTATTCTTACCCCCTGCGCAGCGACCGCTTTTTGGGGCGGCAAGGCCTGCGCCAGAACCTGGTTGCCATGGCCGCGGGCGATGCCTGCCACGCGGCCTTTTCCCTTTTTTCCTGAGGAACACACTCCATGAAACGCGAACATTTCGGCCGGCCGCAAGACCTGACCGCCACCCAGCCCATCAGCCACGACGTGCTGAAGGAAAAATACCTCAAGCCCGGCGAAAGCGGCCTGGAAGACGTGTACCGGCGCGTGGCGCGGGCGCTGGCGTCGGTCGAGCCCGAAAGCGAGCGCGAAAAACACGAGGCGCTGTTCCTCGAAAACCTGCATGCCGGCGCGATTGGCGCGGGCCGCATCATGAGCGCGGCGGGCACGGCGATTCAGGCTACCTTGATCAACTGCTTCGTGCAGCCGGTGGGCGACTGCATCCAGGGCGTGGACGAGGACGGCTTCCCCGGCATTTACGAGGCGCTGCGCGAGGCGGCCGAGACCATGCGGCGCGGCGGCGGCGTGGGCTACGACTTTTCGCGCATCCGCCCGCGCAATGCAGAGGTCAAGGGCACCGCGTCGATGGCGTCCGGCCCGTGCAGCTACATCAATGTGTTCGACCAGTCCTGCTCGACGGTCGAAAGCGCCGGGGCCCGGCGCGGCGCGCAAATGGGTGTGCTGCGCATCGACCATCCCGATGTCCACGAATTCATCACCGCCAAGCGCACGCCCGGCCGCTGGAACAACTTCAACGTGTCGGTCGGCATGTCGAACACGTTCATGCAGGCGCTCAACGACGACCAGCCCTGGGAACTGGTGCATAAGGCCAGGCCCGGCGCCGCGCTGATGGCCAAAGGCGCTTTTCAGCGTGCCGATGGCCTCTGGGTGTACGAAACCGTGGTGGCGCGCGAACTGTGGGACACGGTGATGAAGTCGGCCTACGACTTCGCCGAGCCGGGCATCTTGTTTCTGGACAACATCAACACGGACAACAACCTGCGCTACTGCGAGGCAATTGCGGCGACGAATCCTTGCGGCGAGCAGCCACTTCCGCCCTACGGCTGCTGCGACCTCGGCCCTGTCATCCTGACCCGCTTCGTGCGCCATCCTTTTGGCTTCGGAGGCGAGCCTTCCTTTGACTTCGAGGCATTCGAATCGTCGGTCGCCACCCAGGTGCGCGCGCTTGACAATGTGCTCGAAGTGACCTTCTGGCCGCTGCCGCAGCAGCAGGCCGAATCGAGCGCCAAGCGCCGCATCGGCGTCGGTTTTACCGGCCTGGGGAATGCCCTGGCCATGCTGCGCCTGCGTTACGATGAAAAAGAAGGGCGCGACATGGCCGCCCGCATCGCCGAGCGCATGCGCGATGCGGCCTATGCGGCGTCGGTCGCGCTGGCCGAGGAAAAGGGCGCTTTCCCCAAGTTCGATGCCGAGGGCTACCTGGCCCCCGGCACCTTTGCCAGCCGCCTGCCGGCCGAATTGCAGCAGGCCATCCGCGCCAAGGGCATCCGCAACAGCCATTTGCTGTCGATTGCGCCCACCGGCACCGTCAGCCTGGCCTTTGCCGACAATGCTTCCAACGGCATCGAGCCGGCGTTTTCCTGGATGTACAAGCGCAAGAAGCGCGAGTCCGACGGCAGCACCACCGAATACGCGGTTGAAGACCACGCCTGGCGGCTGTACCGAGAACTGGGTGGCGACGTGGACAAGCTGCCCGGCTATTTTGTCTCGGCGCTCGACATGTCGGCCACCAGCCACATCGCCATGATGCAGGCGGTGCAGCCCTTCATCGACACGGCGATTTCCAAGACCGTCAACGTCCCGGCCGACTACGCCTACAACGACTTCAAGAGCCTGTACCACCAGGCCTGGCGCGCCGGTCTCAAGGGCCTGGCCACCTACCGGCCCAATGCCATCCTGGGCTCGGTGCTGGAAGTCCATGCCAGCCCCGAAGCCATGCCCTCCGCCGAAGCAGCAGCAGTCGCCGCGCCGGTGGACCCGATGCGCACGGTGATCGAAAGCCGGCCCAAGGGCGCGCTCTCGGCCGTCGCCGAAAAGGTCGAATACTGGACGCAGGAAGGCCACAAGACGCTGTACATCGTCGTGTCCTTCCTGCCGGTGCCTGCAGCCAGCGGCTTAAGCATGGTCGATCGCGCCATCGAATTCTTCATGCCGGTGGGCCAAAGCGGCGAGTCGCAGCAATGGATCACGTCGAGCATGCGCATGCTGTCGCTGGCCGCGCGCGGCGGCTTCCTGGAGCGCGCCTTGAGCGACATGCGCAAGGTCGCTTGGGACCGGGGCCCGGTGCGGCTGGGCACCTACGAGAAAGCCGACGGCACCCGGGTGCCGCTGTGGCACGACTCCGAGGTGGCGGCGATTGCCTATGCGGTGCAGAACATCATCGCCCGGCGCGCCGCCCAGGCGCCGGTCAACATGCCGCCGGCAGAAACCGCGCAGGTGTCGTCCAGCCTGGCGCCGCCGGTGATGGCCGGCAAGAAATGCAGCGAATGCGGCGCCCATGCCGTGATCCGCAAGGACGGCTGCGACTACTGCACCCAGTGCGGCCACCTGGGCACTTGCGGATGAGCGGCTCCCGCTTGCGTGTCATGCCAAGGTCGGCAGGCCGGCCTGCGCGCTGACCGATGCCTTTGCGCAAAAGTAAACTCCGATGAACTTCCTTGCTGAACCGGCTCAACCGCTTGCCGCTGCGCCGGCCGACAATGACATCACCGTGATGACCGCCGCGCTCATGCAGTCGCGGCAGACCATCCTGCCCAAGCGCCTGGCCGAACCCGGTCCCGACCGAAAGCAACTCGGCATGATCCTGGACGCCGCAGCCACCGCGCCCGACCACGGCCAGCTCCTGCCCTGGCGCTTCGTGAAGGTGCCGCAGGCCGCCCGCGCCCGCCTGGCCGAGGTGTTTGGCGCCGCGCTGGTCAAACGCGACGCCGCCGCCACGCCTGACCAGGTGGCGCAGGCGCGTGAAAAGGCCCACCGTTCGCCGCTGCTGCTGCTCGCCATCGTTGACGGGCAGCGGGGCGACCCGGACATTGACTTGTTTGAACGCATTGTTTCGGCCGGCTGCGCGGTGCAGAACATGCTGCTCATGGCCACCGCGCTGGGCTACGGCTCGGCGCTGACCAGCGGCAAGGCGCTGAAGTCCGCCGGCCTGCGCACGCTGTTCGGGCTGGCGGCGGGAGAGCATGCGCTGTGCTTCGTCAGCATCGGCACGGTGCAGTCGCGCAAGGCCGCCCGCCTGCGGCCCGCCCCTAGCGATTTCGTCAGCACCCTTTCGCCCGACGGCGGCACGGCCGCCGGTTTTTGATCCGCCGAGCTGCCTTTTCCTGGTTATTTTTCTTTTTCTGACTGGAAACCTTATGGACATTTCAAGTTTTGACGATCTTTTACAAGCTTCCCGCGCCCAGCCCGAGCCGCAGCGCCTGCTGTTTGTCTTTGCCGGCGTCGAGCTGCCGGACGACGCGACGCCAGAGCAGCGCGAGCGTTTCGAGGCTGGGCAGGGCGGCGCGCTGCATCCGTTGATGTGCGTGGACAAGCGCCCCGGCGAACTGGCGTCGTTCAGCCAGCTGGTCGAAGAGGCCAGCCAGTTCGGCCAGAACAACTGGGGCATCGTGTTTGCCGCCGCCATGTCCGGCACCGTGAACCGCGCGCCGACCAGCCAGGACGCCGAGGAGCCGCTGCAGCGCATGGTCGAGGCCATCAAGCGCGGCGAGCATGGCGGCTATATTCCTTTTGATGTCCAGGGCCACGCCGTCCAGATCGGCTGACATGGCTAGCGCCGCCCGACCCATGACCCACCCGGTGATAATGCCCGGCCACCGCGCGCCGGCTGCCGGGTTCGAAGCGCCGTTCGAGATGCTGGCCACCTGCCATGACCGGGTCGAGCGCATGCTGGCGCTGCAGAAAAAGCTCCAGCAGCACCTGCTGGACAAAGGCTGCGACGAACCGGCCCGCCAGGCGGCGCGCGACGTGATGCGCTACTTCGACCTGGCCGCGCCGCTGCACCACCAGGACGAGGAACTGCATGTGTTTCCGCCGTTGCTGGCGGGGCCGGATGCCGGCCTGCGCGCGCTGGTGCAGCGGCTGGTGCAGGACCACCGGCAGATGGAAACGGCGTGGGTTCAGGCGCGCCGCGCGCTGATGGCGATAGCCGACAGCCCGGCCTCCGGCTGGACGCCGCTGACGCCAGCGCAGACCGCCGCGCTGGAGCAGTTTGCAGCCCTGTATCGCCAGCATCTCGACGATGAAAACCACATCGTCTATCCCGCTGCCGAGTCCGTGCTGCCGCAGGACGCGATCGAGGCGATGAGCGAAGACATGATGCTGCGCCGGGGCGTTGCGCCGAAGAGGTAACGGTGCGTGTGCGACTCTTGATGCAGGCAAAATACCGGACTTGAAGGTGTAACCCGAAGACATATCGCGGCCAGTGGGCTGCGCGGCTGCACCCCATTCAAGAATGAACGAAAGCCTGACTTATGAACGCCCTCAACATCGCCGAACACATGCAGACCCTCGGTTTGCAGGCAAAAATGGCTTCTGCGCATATGGCACGGGCGCCGGCAGCTATTAAAAACAGAGCGCTTGCCGGATTGGCCAAATTGCTGCGGCAGAACCTGGAAAGCCTGCAGGCCGCCAACCAGCGCGACCTGGACCGTGCTGGCGCTGGCGGACTGGCCGGGCCGCTGCTCGACCGCCTCAAGCTGGGCGCGAAAGACCTGGAAACCGTCGCGCTCGGCTGCGAGCAGCTGGCCGCCATGCCCGACGTGATCGGCGAGATCATCGGTATGAAGGAGCAGCCCAGCGGCATCCGCGTCGGCCAGATGCGCGTGCCGATCGGCGTCTTCGGCATGATTTATGAAAGCCGACCGAACGTGACGATTGAAGCGGCATCGCTGGCGATCAAGAGCGGCAATGCCTGCATCCTGCGCGGCGGCTCCGAGGCCATCGAGTCGAACAAGGCGCTGGCCGCGCTGGTGCAGCAGGCGTTGCGGGCCGCCGGCCTGCCGGCCGAGGCGGTGCAGCTGGTCGGCACCACCGACCGCGACGCCGTCGGCTTGCTGATTACCATGCCCGAGTTTGTCGATGTCATCATTCCGCGCGGCGGCAAGGGCCTGATCGAGCGCATCAGCCGGGACGCCAGGGTGCCGGTCATCAAGCACCTGGACGGCAACTGCCATGTGTATGTCGACGACCCGTGCGACCTGGCCATGGCCGTGCGCATTGCCGACAATGCCAAGACGCAGAAATACAGCCCGTGCAATGCCCTGGAGAGCCTGCTGGTGGCGCGCGGGGTGGCCGCCGCGTTCTTGCCGCTGGTGGGTGCCATCTACGCTGCCAAAGGCGTGGAAATGCGCTGCGATTCGGGTGCGGCGCTTATACTGCGGTCACATTCAGCTATTGATTCAATAGCAAACATCATTCCGGCCAGCGAGCAGGACTGGTTTGCCGAATACCTGGCGCCGGTGATCAGCATCAAGCTCGTCGATGGCGTGGACGAAGCCATCGCCCACATCAACCGCTACTCCAGCCACCACACCGACGCCATCGTGACGCGCGACCACCCGCACGCGCAGCAGTTTTTGCGCGAGGTCGATTCGGCCAGCGTCATGGTCAACGCCAGCACGCGCTTTGCCGACGGCTTCGAGTTTGGCCTGGGCGCGGAAATCGGCATCAGCACCGACAAGTTCCATGCGCGCGGGCCGGTCGGCATCGAGGGCCTGACATCGCTTAAATACGTGGTGCTCGGCCAGGGCGAAGTGCGCCGCTAAAGGCGCCAGGGGCGGGCGGTTTGCAGGCGATTTGCGGCTTTGATCCCGAAAGCTGGGGGCGGGGTGATTCATAAGCCCTAGAATTCAGGCTCATCCAAGAAGACAATGACACCCCGATTGAAAGTGGCCGCATGGTTCCGCACCTCATTACAGCCCTGAATGGCCCCATCAACGAGCTTGAGCAGCGCATTTTGGACACCACGCCGGCCATCGAGCGCTGGTTCCGGCTCGAATGGATGGAGCACACGCCGCCGATCTACAGTTCGGTCGATATCCGCAATGCCGGCTTCAAGCTCGCGCCGGTCGACACCAACCTGTTTCCCGACGGCTGGAACCACCTGACAGCGCAAATGACGCCGCTGGCGGTGCAGGCGGCCATGGCCGCGATCGAGAAAATCTGTCCCGAAGCGCGCAACCTGCTGGTGGTTCCCGGGCAGTTCACGAACAACGAAGCCTACCTGGCCAGTTTGCTCCAGCTCCGGCATATTTTCGAGCAGGCCGGCCTGAACGTGCGTTTTGGCTCGCTGAGCGCGGACATCAAGACGCCCACGCCGGTGCGCCTGCCGGGCGGCGAAAGCCTGGTTCTCGAGCCGCTGATCCGCAGCGAGCGCCGCCTGGGGCTCAAGGATTTCGACCCCTGCACGATCTTGCTCAACAACGACCTGTCGGCCGGCATTCCCGGCATCCTGGAGGACCTGCACGAGCAGCACCTCCTGCCGCCGGTGCATGCCGGCTGGACGGTGCGCCGCAAATCGAACCACTTCAAGGCCTACGAGGAAATTTCCAAGCGCTTTGGCAAGCTGCTGGGCATTGACCCGTGGCTGATCAATCCGCTGTTTTCCCAGTGCGACGATGTCGACCTGGCGCAGGGCCGGGGCATGGAATGCCTGACCAGCCATGTCGATGCGCTGCTCTCGCGCATCAAGCGCAAGTACAAGGAATACGGCATCAACGAAAAGCCGTTCGTCATGGTCAAGCCGGACAACGGCACGGATGGCGCGCATGTCCTGACGGTACACGACATCAAGGACCTGGACGCGCTGGGCCGCCAGGCCAAAAGCCGCAGCGGCGCAGCATCCCCGGATGGTCTGGGCGCCTCCAGCGTCATCATCCAGGAAGGCGTGCTGACCCAAGAGCGCATCGACGGCGCGGTGGCCGAGCCGGTGGTGTACCTGATGGACCGCTATGTGGTGGGCGGCTTTTACCGTTTCCATGCCGAGCGCGCCGCCGATGAAAACCTCAACGCTCCAGGCGCCAGTTTTGAGCCCCTGGCGTTTTCCGACACCGGCCGCCTGCCGCAAAACGGCGAGAAGCCCGGCTCGAGCAGCCCGAACCGGTTCTACATGTATGGCGTGGTGGCCCGGCTGGCCATGCTGGCGGCCAGCTACGAACTCGAAGCGACCGACCCGGACGCCGAGGTGTACGACTAAAGCGCTGCCGCCCTGCTGCGGCTGCTGGGCAGAGGCCGGGCAGGTTGCCGCCGTGCAACAGAAGTGACGATTTCCCCGTTCCGGCGGCAATCCCGGCAGCCAGCGCGTCGGCCCGGTGCAAAATGGCGGTCCTTCCAATACACCTCGCCGGTTCTGGTTGCGGCTGGAGGCCTTCCGGCCCGGTCAATATGCCAAGGGCGGGCCGTTTTGTGACCAGTCAAAAATCATCACTCGCCGTGCTCGCCGTTGGCGCCATCGGCACCAGCGTGCTGCATGCCGTCAAGGAGGTTTTCGGTTCCGGGCATGTGTCGTTCACGCCCGACAACGTGCACGGCGTGCTGTCGATTTTCTTCTGGCCGCTGACCGTCATAGTGTCGCTGAAGTATGTCACCTTGGTGCTGCGCGCCGACAACCATGGCGAAGGCGGGCTGATTGCCATGCTGGCGCTGGCGACCAGCTATTTCCTGTCACGCGACAGCGTGATGCCGACCATTGGCTCCGGCATGGCGCGCTGGCGTGAAAAGTTGTTTGCCCAAATGCACCACAATGCGAGCGGCGCGGCTTATTTTCTCAACCTGCCCAATAATTCGGTGGCCGAGCTGTGCAGCAAGATGGAGATCTGACAGCGGCCCGGCGCCGCCCGCTCCACGTCATCATGCCCATCAGGTGGCTTTGTGTCTCAACCTGAACCTGGGCCGTTGCCCAGGACGGAAAGTTTTTGTGTCTACCAAAAAATCATCATTGGCCGCGCTCACCCTGGGCGCCATCGGCGTCGTCTACGGCGACATCGGCACCAGCGTGCTGTATGCCTTCAAGGAGGTGTTTGTCAGCGGCCATGTGCCGATCACCGAGGCCAACATCCTGGGCGTTCTGTCGCTGTTTTTCTGGACCTTGACGGTGGTGGTGTCGGTCAAGTATGTCGCCCTCATCATGCGCGCCGACAACGGCGGCGAAGGCGGGCTGATGGCGCTGCTGGCGCTGGCCGCGCAGTCGGTGCAGGCGCATCCGCGGCTGCGCGGCGCGCTGCTGGCGGTCGGCGTGTTCGGCGTGGCGCTGTTTTTCGGCGACGGCATCATCACGCCGGCCATCTCGGTGCTGTCGGCGGTCGAGGGCCTGGAGATCGTCACGCCGGCGGCCAAGCCTTATGTGCTGCCGATCTCGCTGCTCGTGCTGGTGCTGCTGTTTGCGGTGCAGCGGCGCGGCACCGGCGACATCGGCCGGTTTTTCGGCCCGATCACGGTGGTCTGGTTCGTGGCCATCGGCCTGGCCGGGCTGGTGCAGGTGCTCGGCAATCCGCAGGTGCTGGCCGCCTTGCTGCCCACGCATGCGCTGCGGTTTTCAATCGAGCACTACCACATTGCCTTCATCACCCTGGGCGCGGTGTTCCTGTGCGTCACCGGCGCCGAGGCGCTGTATGCCGACATGGGCCACTTTGGCAAAAAGCCGATCCAGCTGGCCTGGTTCGGCCTGGTCATGCCGTCGCTGGTGCTGAACTATTTCGGCCAGGGCGCCCTGGTGCTGGCCAACCCGAAAGCGGCAGAAAACCCGTTTTACCTGATGATGCCCGACTGGGCGCTGGTGCCGATGGTCGTGCTGGCCACAGCCGCGACGGTGATTGCGTCGCAGGCGCTGATATCGGGCGCGTTTTCAGCAGCCAAGCAAACCATCCAGATGGGCTATCTGCCGCGCCTGACCATTCTTCACACCTCGGCCCAGGACACCGGCCAGATCTACATTCCCGCTGTCAACTGGATGCTGCTGGCCGGCGTGGTGGCCGCCGTCGGCTTGTTCGGCTCATCCACTGCGCTGGCGGCAGCCTACGGCATCTCGGTCAGCCTGGTGATGGTCATCACCACCTTGCTGACCTTTTTCGTCGTGCGCTACACCTGGAAATACCCATTGTGGCTGTGCATTGCGGCCAGCAGCTTTTTCCTGCTGGTCGACTTGATGTTCTTTGCTTCCAATTCGCTCAAGATCATGCAGGGCGGCTGGTT
The DNA here is from genome assembly GCA_014376885.1 of Polaromonas sp. Classification (GTDB taxonomy): domain Bacteria; phylum Pseudomonadota; class Gammaproteobacteria; order Burkholderiales; family Burkholderiaceae_C; genus Polaromonas. Next base: position 1,301 of record JACMQR010000340.1, on the reverse strand, counting down.
TCCGCTGCTGCTGGCGGTGGTGCTGTGCGTCATCATGGCAACCTGGAAGCGCGGCCGCCAGCTGCTCCGTGAAAAAATGAGCAGCGACTCGATCGACCTGCCCGGTTTTCTGGAAGCAGTGTTCATCAGCCCGCCGGTGCGGGTCGAGGGCACAGCGGTTTTCATGACCGCCGAGTCCGGCATCGTGCCCAATGCGCTGCTGCACAACCTCAAGCACAACAAGGTACTGCATGCGCAAAACCTGTTCGTCACCGTCAACTACCATGAGGTGCCCTGGATCGAGGCCGACCAGCGGCTCGAAGTGCTGGCGCTTGGCCATGACTGCTGGCAGGTCAATGTGCACTACGGCTTCATGAACGACCTGGACCTGCCCAAGGCGCTGCAGAAAATCCAGGGCGAAGCCTACCAGCTCGACGCCATGACGACCAGCTACTTCCTGTCGCGCGACATGGTGGTTCCGACCATCGGCAGCGGCATGGCCATCTGGCGCGAAAAGCTGTTTGCCCAGATGCACCACAATGCCAGCGGCGCGGCCGACTTCTTGAACCTGCCGAACAATTCGGTGGTCGAGCTGGGCAGCAAGATCGAGATTTAAGGCCGCCGGCTGTCAACCCCCTCCCTTATGAACATCTTATTTATCGCCGATCCGCTTGAATCTTTCAAGATCTACAAGGACACCACCTTTGCCATGATGCGCGAGGCGCAGCGCCGTGGCCACCGCCTCAGCGCCTGCGAGCCCAAGGACGTCATGTGGCAGCAAGGCGCGCCGGTGACCGCCTTTGTGCGCGACATCACACTCACTGGCGACCCGCTGGACTGGTTCACCGCCGAGCAGGCCTACCCCGACGAGCGGCCGCAGCCGCTCAATAGCCTGGACTGCGTCATCATGCGCAAGGACCCGCCGTTTGACAGCGAGTATGTCTACAGCACCCACCTGCTGGAGCAGGCCGAGCGCGAAGGCGCCCGGGTGTTCAACCGGCCGCGCGCGCTGCGCGACCATCCTGAAAAACTCGCCATCATGGAGTTTGCCCAGTTCATCGGCCCCACGCTGGTGACGCGCGACGCCAGCGACATCAAGCGCTTTCATGCCGAGCACCAGGACATCATCTTGAAGCCGCTCGACGGCATGGGCGGCATGGGCATTTTTCGCGTCAAGGCCGACGGCCTGAACCTGGGCAGCATCATCGAGACGCTGAACAAGAACGGCGCCGAGAGCGTGATGGTGCAAAAGTTCTTGCCCGAGATCGTCAAAGGCGACAAGCGTATCTTGGTGATCGGCGGCAAGCCGGTGCCCTTCAGCC
>JACMQR010000339.1 GCA_014376885.1 Polaromonas sp. | reverse complement strand
CCGGTCCAGTTGGCGTCGATGGAGGTGATGGCGGAGGTCGGGCAGGCCTCGACGCAGGCCGGGCTGCCGTCGCACAGGTCGCACTTTTGCACCTTGCCGGTTTCCTGCACATAGTTGATGGTGCCGAACGGGCAGGCGATGGTACAGACCTTGCAGCCGACGCAGGTCGATTCGTTGACCACCTTGGCGCCGGTCAGCCGGTCCAGCGTGATGGCCTCGACCGGGCAGGCATGCAGGCACCAGGCTTCGTCGCACTGGGTGCAGGTGTAGGGCACCTTTTTGCCGGTGTCGTGAAAGTCGAACACCTTGATGCGCGACTTGGCGGGGGCAAACACGCCGTAGTTCTCAAACGAGCAGGCCATTTCGCACTGCAGGCAGCCAGTGCATTTTTCCGGGTTGATGTGCAACACCTTTTGCATTGAAAAGCTCCTCGGGCAACCGCCAAAGCAAAGGATGTCGCTGTGAATTGCCCCGCCTGTCTATTGTTGGGTTCAACCCGTCCCGCAGCCCTGCGTACAAACCCGGATAGCAGACTTTTTTGCGGTCGTGTTTTCGGCCGCTGGCACCGGCCTGGGGCGCTGCCTTCAAAATTTAAGCCAAACCAGTCTTTGGTGCATGACAGGCGGCTTCAAGCAGCTATTTATTCAATAGCACTCAAGCGGCTTCAGGTGCTTGCCCGCACCACCAGCTCATAGCCCAGGTCGACACAGGGCGCAGCCACCGTGCGGCCGCTCATCAGCTGCAGCAGCATGCGCGCCGCCGCCGTGCCGATCGCGGCGCGCGGCGTGCGCACCGTGGTCAGCGGCGGCAGCATCTGGTCGCTGCCGGTCAGGTCGTTGAAGCCGGCCACCGCCACGCGGCCGGGCACGGCAATGCCCAGGCGCAGCGCGGCCAGCAGCGCGCCCTGCGCCAGGTCGTCGTTGCAGAAAAAAATTGCGTCCACATCGGGCTGCTCATGCATGATGCGCGCGAACATCTGCGCGCCCAGCGCCATTGACGAGGGCGCCGGGTCCAGCCATTCCAGCGCGGCCTCATGCAAGCCGGCCGCGCCCAGCTCGCGCCGCCAGCCGCCCAGCCGCTGCAGCGTGCGCGCATCGAGCTGCGCGGCGGCAAAGGCAATGCGCCGCCGGCCGCGCGCCAAGAGGTGCCGGGTCAGCTCGGCGCCGGCTTCGAGCTGCGAAAAGCCGACGCTGTGGACACCCGGCGCACCGGACAGCTCCATCAGGTGCACGCAGGGCACGCCGCTTTGCGCGATCAGCGCTCGGGCGGCGTCGCTGCGCGCCAGGCCGGTCACCAGCAAGCCGGCCGGGCGCTGCAGCAACTGCTCGCGCAGCAGCACCTCCTCTTCGTCCAGGTTGTAGTGCGTCACGCCCATCAGCGTCTGGTAGCCGGCGGGCCGCAGACTGCGCTGCACCGCCTCGAACACATCGACAAACAGCGCATTCGACAGCATCGGAATCAGGACCGTGACATGCGCGCTGCGCTGCGACGCCAGCGCGCGCGCCGCCGGGTCGGGCACATAGCCCAGCAGGCGCGCCGCCGCGCTGACCCGCTCGACCAGCGCCGGCGCGACGGCGCGTTCGCCGCGCAGCGCGCGCGACACGGTGATCGGGCTGACGCCGGCGGCCTGCGCCACATCGGCCAGAGTGACCCGGCCGGTGGCGCGTGAACGAAGTGAAGCTGATGTCATGGATCCTAGGGGAAACTACCCTGTTGAAAAGGGCTGATGTTCGCCTAGGATAGCGCTATCCAACGGCGACCACCAGCCGGACAATCCCTGAGGCAGCCTGACCGGCAGGCCTTGAAAAAGGAAAGTCCCCATGTCGCCTTTTATTTCGACCCAACCGGACAGCGCTATCCCAAGCCTAGACAAATGACGGATTCCCTCGTAATCATGGGTGTGGCCGGTTGCGGCAAGTCCAGCCTGGGCGCGGCGCTGGCCCGGGCCAGCGGCTTGCAGCTGGTCGAAGGCGATGACTTTCACAGCCCGGCCAGCCGCGCCAAGATGAGCCAGGGCGTGGCACTGACGGATGCTGACCGGGGCGGCTGGCTGGATGCGCTGGGCGAGCAGCTGCGCGCCCACCCGCAAGGCCTGGTGCTGACCTGCTCGGCGCTCAAGCGGGCCTACCGCGAGCGCCTGCGCCAAGCCGCGCCCGGCCTGCGCTTTGTTTTTCTGGACATCGGCCGCGCGCCGGCCCAGGCGCGGGTGGCGGCGCGCGCCGCCGCCCATTTTTTCTCGACCAGCCTGGTTGACAGCCAGTTCGCCACGCTGGAAAACCCGACCGGCGAGGCGGGCGTGCTGCGCGTCGATGCGCTGGCGCCGCCGGACCAGTTACGGGCTGAGGTCAGCGCCTGGCTGGACGCCAACCCGGAGCCAGCATGACCCCCGACAGCGTGAACAGCCCGCCGGCAAGCCGCTTTCAGCGCATCAGCAACGCCTTGCTGGCCCTGTGCCTGGGCGTGATGGCCGTGGCGGTGTTCGTCAACGTCGTGCTGCGCTACGGCTTTGGCAGCGGCCTGCCGGCGAGCGAAGAACTCTCGCGACTGCTGTTTGTCTG
>JACMQR010000338.1 GCA_014376885.1 Polaromonas sp. | reverse complement strand
GGTGGGCGTAATAGATCGAGGGCAGGGCGATGGCCTCGCGCTCGATGTATTGCCACACGTCCAGCTCGGTCCAGTTGGAGATCGGGAACACGCGGAAGTGCTCGCCGGGCTGCAGCCGGGTGTTGAACAGGGTCCAGAGCTCGGGCCGCTGGGCCTTGGGCTGCCACTGGCCGAAGCTGTCCCGGTGCGAAAAGATGCGCTCCTTGGCGCGGGCCTTTTCCTCGTCGCGACGGGCGCCGCCGATCAGGGCGTCGAAGCGGAATTCCTCGATCGCTTCCAGCAGCGTCACCGACTGGTGCACGTTGCGCGACTCGCCCGAGTGCGACAGTCGCACCGTGCCGCGCTTCATCGAATCTTCGACGCTGCGCACGATCAGCTCTGCGCCCAGCTCGGTTGCGCGGAAGTCGCGGAAAGCCGTCACTTCTGGGAAGTTGTGGCCGGTGTCGATCATCAGCAGCGGATACGGGATGCGCCCGGCACCAAAGGCTTTTTCGGCGCACTTGAGCAGCACCAGCGAATCCTTGCCGCCGGAAAACAGCAGCGCGGGGCGCTCCGACACGGCGGCCACTTCGCGCAGGATGAAGATGGTCTCTTCTTCCAGGGCGTCGAGATGCCGGTTGCTCAGCTGGCCCAGCAGTTTGGGTTCGGTGCGTGCGTTCATGCTGCGTTGACCTTTTCTTCGCTGTCTTGCTTCAGATGCAGGCCGCATTCCTTGGCGTTCTCGTCTTCCCACCACCAGCGGCCGGCGCGGAAGTCCTCGCCCAGGCTGATGGCGCGGGTGCAGGGCGCGCAGCCGATGCTGGGAAAGAACTGGTCGTGCAGCGGGTTGTAGTCCACCTGGTTGACGCTGATGTAGTGCCAGACGTCGCCCCAGCTCCAGTTGGCCAGCGGGTTGACTTTGGTGCGTTCGACGCTCGTGTCGATCAACGGCACTTCGGCGCGTGCATGGGACTGCTCGCGGCGCAGACCGGTGATCCAGGCTTTCTGCCCGGCCAGCGCCCGCTCCAGCGGCTCCACCTTGCGGATGTGGCAGCAGGCCTTGCGCAGCGCGATGCTCCTGTACATCGGTTCCTGGCCTTCGCGCGCCACGAACTGGATCACGGCTTCCTCGACGGGCCGGTACACATTGACCGCTGCCCGCGAGGTCGCTTTGGTCCGCTCAAGCAGTTCCAGCGTCTGCGGATGCAGCATGCCGGTCTCCAGGATAAAGACCGTGATGTCCAGCTCCAGGGCGTTGATCAGGTGCGTGATGACCACGTCTTCCGCGCCGAGGCTGGAAGCCTGGGTGAGCGGCGAGAACGCGGCGGTGGCCCGGATCAGCAGGGCTTGCGTCTCCGCCAGCCTGGCTTCGAAGTCCTTCGACGGCCGCGCGTGCAGGTCGATCGCGCCCATCTATGCAACTTCCCTGAACAGCGGCTGCGCGCGCACTGCGTCGCCCTGGTAGAAGCCGGCGTAGCGGTCGAACTGGCGCTGGGCATCAGCGATGTCCTGGTCGGCGCGCAGCACCGCGGCGGTGAAGCCGGTGCGCTGCATCTGCACCAGCTGGTCGATCAGCACGTCTCCGGTGGCGCGGATCTCGCCCCGGAAGCCGAGCCGTCGGCTCAATACGAAGGCCTGGCTGAAGGCGCGGCCGTCGCTGAATTTCGGGAACTGCAGGTCGACCCGGTCGACCCCTTCCAGCGACACCTCGCGAGGGTCAGCGTCGTTGGGCAGTTCCAGGACGTGCAGGATCGACGCCTCGGTGTCGGTCGTATCGGCCGCGATCAGACGCAGGGTCAATTGCATGGTCAGGCTTCCTGTTTTTCGGTGAAGCGCGCGGCGTTGGCGGCGGCCTTGAACGGATCCAGTCCGACGCGGCGCAGCGTCGCGATGAAAGTCTCGGACTTGCTGCCTTCGGCCCTGCGCTCGCGTCGGTAGGTGTCGAGCACGGCCTCGATCACCTCCGGCACTTCGGCGGCGGAGAACGACGGGCCGACCACCTTGCCCGGTGTCGGGGCGCCCGACAGCAGCGAACCGTCGGAGCCGCCCAGCGTCACCTGGTACCACTCCTTGCCGTCCTTGTCGACGCCCAGGATGCCGATGTGGCCGCTGTGGTGGTGGCCGCAGGAATTGATGCAGCCGCTGATGTGCAGGTCGATCTCGCCGATGTCGTGCAGCTCGTCCAGGTCCTGGTAGCGCCGGGTGATCGCCTCGGCGATCGGCAGCGAGCGGGCATTGGCCAGCGAACAGAAGTCGCCGCCGGGGCAGGCGATCATGTCGGTCAGCAGCCGGATGTTGGCCTTGGCCAGGCCCGCCATCCTGGCGGCGTGCCACAGCTCGGGCAGGTCGTCCTGGTGCACCCAGGGCAGCAGCAGGTTCTGGTCGTGCGTGACGCGGGCCTCGCCGGCGGAGAAGCGGTCTGCCAGACTGGCCGCCGTGTCGAGCTGGTTGCCGGTGGCGTCGCCGGGAGCTTGCCCGAGGCGCTTAAATGAGAGTGTCACGGCGCGCAGTTGCGGGTTTTTGTGGGCGGCCACGTTCTGCTGCAGCCAGCGGTCGTATTCCGGATCGGCCTCGGCGCCGGCGCGGACGAACTCGTGCACCTTCGCCGCGTCGCCCTGGAAGGAACCGTGGAGCGTGGGCGGCACGAATGAGGCGGACACGCGATCCAGCTCGGCCTGCGTGATGGTGTGCGGCGCGCCATCGAGTTCCACGATGCCACGGTATTCGGCCTCCACCTCGTCGATGTAGCGCTGGCCTTCGGCCTTCACCAGGATCTTGATCCGGGCCTTGTACATGTTGTCGCGCCGTCCCCAGCGGTTGTAGACGCGCACCACCGCTTCCAGGTAGTTCAGGACCTGGTCCCACGGCAGGAATTCCCGGACCACCGTGGCGATGACGGGCGTGCGGCCCATGCCGCCGCCGACCAGGAAGCGGAAGCCCAATGCGCCAGACTCGTTCTTCACCAGGTGCAGCCCGACGTCGTGCCAGAAGGTTGCGGCGCGGTCTTCCCTGGCCCCCGTCACGGCAATTTTGAACTTGCGCGGCAGGAAGGCGAATTCCGGATGCAGCGTGCTCCACTGGCGCAGGATTTCGCAGAAGGGGCGCGGGTCGGCGATCTCGTCGGTCGCGATGCCGGCGCGCTCGTCGCTGGTGATGTTGCGGATGCAGTTGCCGCTGGTCTGGATGCCGTGCATGTCCACGCTGGCGAGCAAATCCATCACGTCGGCTGATTTATCCAGCGCAATCCAGTTGTACTGCACGTTCTGGCGCGTCGTGAAGTGGGCATAGCCCTTGGTCAGCTGGGTATGCACCGACTGGCCGTTCTTCAGCGCCACCGGCCCCAGCTTGTCCTGCGTGGCCTGGGCGTTTTGAAGCAGCGCCGCATCGGGCTGGTCAAAGTCGCGGGCGATTTTGGCCAGCACGCGCAACTGGGCGCTGGAGAGTTCGCCGTACGGCACTGCCACGCGCAGCATGGGCGCATAGCGCTGCACATACCAGCCGTTTTGCAGGCGCAGCGGCTTGAATTCATCTTCGGCCAGCTGGCCGTTTTGCCAGCGGGTCAGCTGGTCCCGGAACTGGCTGGCGCGGGCTTTCACGAACTGGCGGTCAAAATCTGTGTATTGGTACATGGCTGTCAGGTATCGAACGTGTCTGTTGACGTGGGTTTTGGTTAAATTTCGCGGGCGGCCAGTGTAATTGCGTCGCTGGGGCTGCCGGCTAGATGGCGATAAGCTTCATGCCGGCATAGGCCAGCATCGCCGACAGCAGCGAGCGGATCACCCGGTCGGGCGTTCTGCGCATCAGCTGCGAGCCAATCCAGATGCCCGGCAAAGAGCCAGCCAGCAGCTTGAGAAGCAAGGGCCAGTCCACCGAACCGATGGACGCATGGCCCAGGCCGGCCACCAGCGTCAGCGGCACGGCGTGCGCAATGTCGGCGGCCACGATGCGCGGCAGCGGCAGGGTCGGGTAGAGCAGCATCAGCACGATCACGCCAATGGCGCCAGCGCCGACCGAGGTCAGCGTGACCAGCGCGCCAATGACCGCGCCAAACACAATTGGCAGCGCCCAGTGGCGCGCGCGTGTGGCCTCGGCGATCCGTTCAGGCGCAATGTGCGTGGGCGGCGCCTTGCCGCGCACCACCTTGTAGAAGGTGGCGGTTGCTGTCAGCAGCAGCGCCAGCCCCAGCGTCGTCGTCATGATCGCCTGCGTTGCCGGATTGGCGGGGCCGAGGCGCTGCAGAAAATACAAGGTCGCCAGCGCGGCCGGAATGCTGCCCAGCGCCGTCTGCCCGACGATTTTCCAGTCCACGATCCTTGCGCGCGCCAGGCTGATGGTGCCGCCCATCTTGGTGAACGCGGCAAACAGCAGGTCGGTGCCGATCGCCAGATGCGGCTTGACGCCGAAGACGAAGATCAGCAGCGGCGTCATCAGCGAGCCGCCGCCCACGCCGGTCAGGCCCACCACCAGGCCAACGACGAAGCCAGCGAATACGAAAGCGAAATCATGCATAAGGGCAAAAATGTAACCATGATCCATATAAATCCAAACTACAGTTTTGTACTTCCTATATTCGAATAAGCATATTCAGCCGCCTGCCTGCGGCTTTGCACGCATTCCCGGCATCAGGCGGAACAAGCGCGGCAGTTTTTCCGGCATGGCCGCGCGCAGAAGCGGCAGCTCCGCTGTACAGTCTCTTTTTTTCAGGAGGGCGGCCAGCTTGTCCGCCCCCTGAATGCGCGGATGGCCTTATTTTTGGAGAAAACCCTTGAATTTCATGAAACCTGTGCTGCTGGGCGGCGTATTGCTGGCAACCGTCCTTGGTGCGCATTCAGCCTCTGACCAGCCCATCAAGATTGGCGAAATCAACAGCTACTCGACCATTCCGCAGTTCACCCTGCCTTACCGCCAGGGCTGGCAACTCGCTGTCGAAGAAATCAACGCCACCGGCGGCCTGCTGGGCCGCAAGGTCGAGGTGATTGCCCGCGATGACGCCGGCAAACCCGAGGAAGCGCTGCGCCACGCCATCGAACTCACCTCTCGCGAAAAGGTCGATGTGCTGGCCGGCGGCTACCTGTCCAATGTGGGCCTCGCGCTGGCTGACCATGCACAGAAAAACAAGCGCCTCTACATCGCCAGCGAGCCGCTGACCGACGCCATCGTCTGGGACAAGGGCAACCGCTACACCTTCCGCCTGCGCCCCAGCACCTACATGCAGGCCGCCATGCTGGTTGAGGAAGCCGCGAAAATGCCCGCCAAACGCTGGGCGACGATTGCGCCCAACTACGAATACGGCCAGAGCGCCGTCGCCAGCTTCAAGGAATTGCTGAAAGCCAAACGCCCCGACGTGGAATTTGTCGGCGAGCAGTGGCCCGCGCTGGGCAAGCTGGAGGCCGGCACCGCCCTGCAGGCCACCATGCAAAGCAAGCCCGACGCGATTTTCAACGTGACCTTTGGCGCTGATCTGGCCAAGCTGGTTCGCGAAGGCAATCAGCGCGGCATTTTTCCCAAAGTGCCGGTGGTGTCGATGCTGTCGGGCGAGCCGGAATACCTCGACGTGCTGAAAGACGAAACGCCCAGGGGCTGGATCGTCACCGGCTATCCGTGGGACCAGATCGACTCGCGTGAGCACGCCAGCTTTGCCGCCAACTACTACCGCCGCTTCAACGAATACCCCAAGGTCGGCTCGGTGGTCGGTTATTCGACCATGCAGGCAATTTTTGCCGGCATCAAGAAGGCCAACTCGACGGACAACGAAAAGCTGGTCGTCGCGCTACGCGGCCTGAAGTTCAGCACGCCTTTCGGCCCGGCCGAATTCCGCGCCATCGACCATCAATCGACCATGGGCGCCTACGTCGGCAAGCTCGACCTGCGCGGTAACAAAGGCACGATGGTGAACTGGCGCTATGCCGACGGCAAGGCGTATCTGCCAAACGATGCGTATGTGAAGGCACGCCGCCCGGCTGATGCCATGAAGTGATATTTGCTATTAAATAAATAGCTGCGTGCGCTTGCTAGACGTGCGCAAACGGCACTTTTTTATTGAAATTCGCTGCACGGGAAGCGACACTGGCGCCTTGGCTGCGGTCTGGCTGGCGGCCAACTGCTGTCGCACAGCCTTATTCAGCAGGACGACCACACAGCAAAAACATCACCTGTTGATGGTGCCTCCTAGAAAAGAACGCGGCTGCGAATGGTTCCTGGAACAGTGGCCAGCTTGGCAAGCGCCATGTCGGAATACGCTGCATCAATGTCGATCACGACATAACCGACCGCTTCATTGGTCTGCAAATACTGCGCAGCGATGTTGATGTGGTTATCGGAAAACACCCGGTTGATTTCAGACAGCACACCCGGCACATTGCGGTGAATATGCAGCACACGGTGTTTTCCGGGATGCGCCGGCAAGGCCACTTCCGGAAAGTTGACAGAAGATGTCGAGGTGCCGTTGTCACTGTACTTCACCAGTTTTTCGGCCACCTCGATGCCAATATTGGCCTGCGCTTCCATCGTTGAGCCACCAACGTGCGGCGTCAGGATCACATTGTCCAGACCTCGCAACGGTGATTCGAACATGTCCTTGTTGCTGCGGGGTTCGACCGGAAAAACATCGATCGCGGCACCCAGCAGTTTTTTCTGTCGCAGGGCGTTTGCCAGCGCTTCAATGTCGACCACCGTTCCACGCGAGGCATTGATCAGCACGCTGCCGGATTTCATTTGATCAATCTGGGCGGCACCCATCATCCATTGCGTGGCCGGGGTTTCGGGAACATGCAGGGTAACGACGTCTGATTGCGCCAGCAAATCCTTCAAGTTGCCGACCTGCTGTGCATTGCCCAAAGGCAGTTTGGTCACCACATCAAAAAACACCACCCGCATGCCAAGTCCCTCAGCCAGCACCGAGAGTTGCGTGCCAATCGAGCCGTAACCCACAATGCCCAATGTCTTGCCACGAATCTCATAAGCATTTTCTGCCGACTTGAGCCAGCCGCCCCGGTGCGCCACTGCACTTTTTTCAGGTACGCCGCGCAGCAGCAAGATGGCTTCGGCCAGCACCAGTTCGGCCACCGACCGGGTATTGGAAAACGGCGCATTGAATACGGCAATACCGCGTTCGCGTGCCGCTGTCAGATCGACCTGGTTCGTGCCGATACAAAAGCACCCGACTGCTGCAAGTTTTGACGCATGTGCAAACACATCTGCAGTCAGCTGCGTGCGCGACCGGATACCCACAAAATGGACATCTGCAATCTTGTGCTTGAGCTCATCGTCAGGCAAAGCGCCCGCCAGACTTTCGATCTGCGTGTAGCCCGCCGCCTTCAGCACATCAACGGCCGAAGGATGAATGCCTTCCAGCAGGAGAAATTTAATTTTATTTTTATCAGTTGATGTTTTGAGCATAAAAAATTTCGCTTGTGTAATGGATACGGATGACAGTATGAATCAGCATGCAGTCGTCGGTCTGCCTGCGCGCACTTGACCCCGGTGATTATCGGTTTGCTTGAAACCCTTTCATGCACTTGCCGTCC
>JACMQR010000054.1 GCA_014376885.1 Polaromonas sp. | reverse complement strand
GCAGAGCTCATGCCTTGAATGGTAAACCCTGCTCTTTTGCGGCGTTGAGGGCTGAAAACGCTGCTCTCCTACGCCGGGAGGCGCAGATGTCGACACGGGGCGCAAAACTCGGCCGTTAGCATGCCTGCAAAGAGAAAAATTCCATGCCTGCCGGCCCCCGTCCAGACCGACCCAAAGCGCTGCCCGGGCTAACCCGGCCCGGCCGACCCTTTGATTTGATTACCATTCAGGCCATGAACGAATCCGAATTCCTGAACGACCTGGTTGCCGGCTTGGAGCAGTCGCGCCTTACGGCCCGGCCGATGAGCTGGCCGCCCGAGCCCCTGGGCCTGGAGCCGGCCTATGCGGCTGCGCTGGCGGTGCGTGAAATGCGAATCGCCGCTGGCGACCGGCCCGCGGGCTACAAGGTCGGCTTTACCAACCGCAGCATCTGGCCGCACTACAACGTTCACGCGCCCATCTGGGGCACGGTCTGGCAGGCCGGCGTGACCCTGGCGGAGCGCGGTGCCGCTGGCCCGGCCGTGCTGAGCCTGGACGGCCTGTGCGAGCCGCGCGTCGAGCCCGAGATCGTGTTTTGCCTGCGTGCCGCGCCGCCGGCCGGCTGCTCGGCCGACGAGCTGGTGGCGGCGCTCGACTGGGTGGCGCATGGCTTCGAGATCGTGCACACCCACTGCCCAGGCTGGAAGTTCAGCGCCGCCCAGGCCGTGGCCGACGCCGGTTTGCATGGCCGCCTGCTGGTCGGCGAGCGCATCGCGGTGCCGGCCGACTTGGCAGCGGTGGACCTGGTCCAGGCGCTGGCTGGTTTGCGGGTGCAGCTGTATGGCCAGGGGTTGCTCAAGGACGAAGGCAAGGGGGTCAACGTGCTGGACGGGCCGCTGCAGGCGCTGCTGCACTTCGTGCGCGAGCTGCGGGCCACGCCGGGCGCTCCGGCGCTGCAGGCCGGCGATCTGGTCACCACCGGCACCCTGACCGATGCCCATCCGGTGCAGCCCGGGCAGACCTGGCATTCGCAGATCGAGGCCAGCGGCCCGGTGGCCGGCGCACTGGCCGGGCTGGTGGTGGCGTTCCGCTGATTTTTACGGGTTGCGCCAGGATGCGGTCCGGCGCAGCCCGGCCGGACACGCGCATTGGCTGACTGATTATTTGTACCGGGAGGGTCCATGAAATGGGAAGGCAATCGGGAGTCCAGCTACAACGCGCTGAGCGTGCGCCTTGAACTGCAGGCCGACTGCTTTGCCGGCGTCTGGGCCAACCGTGCCCAGAGCGCGCGCCAGATCCTTTAGCAAGGCGATGTGGCCGAAGCCATGAACGCTGCGGCCAAAATTGGCGACGACGCCCTGCAGCGCTCCGGCGGCAGTGCCGTGGTGCCGGAAAGCTTCACCCATGGCGCCAGCGCTGGTTTGACACCGGGCTGAAAAACGGCAGCATCAAGGCCTGCGACACCTTTGGCGCCCGCAGCCTGTAGGCAAGGCGGATGGGCAAAGCGCTTGGTTAAAGCGCCGCCATGGGTGGCGCCAGTCGGTGGCCGATGCCTGCGGGTTATTTTCTAATGCTACTGAATAAATAGCATAAAACATAAGCAGGAATTGCACAAATATCTGTTTCGAGTAGTATTTTTGTAGAATCCAGGCCGGTCAAGCCGGATTTTTACGACACCTCCAACCTTTGGGCCAGGCACTTCATGAACATACTTTTAACCGGCGGCGCCGGCTATATCGGCAGCCACACCTGCGCAGCGCTGGTCGAGGCGGGCTTGGTGCCGGTCATTCTGGACAACTTTTCCAACAGCCATCCCGCCGTGCTGGAGCGTCTGCAGCAGATCACCGGCCAGGCCGTAGCCTGCGAAAAAGGCGATGTGCTGGACACCGCCTGGGTCCGGCAGGTGCTGGAGCGCCGGCAGATTGGCGCTGTGCTGCACTTTGCCGGCGACAAGGCCGTCGGGGAAAGCGTCGCCCAGCCGCTCAAGTACTACCGCAACAACATCGGCGGCGCGGTCAGCCTGCTGGAGGCGATGCAGGCTACTTCTTGCCGGACGCTGGTGTTTTCCAGCAGCGCCACCGTGTATGGCGATCCGGCCTCGGTGCCGATCACCGAGGATTTTGCGCGCCGGCACACCAACCCCTATGGCCACACCAAGCTGGTGATCGAGGACATCCTGAGCGCCCTGCAGGTGGCCGACGCATCATGGCGGCTGGGCGTGCTGCGCTACTTCAACCCGGTGGGCGCCCATCCGAGCGGCCTGATCGGCGAAGACCCGAGCGGCATTCCCAACAATCTGATGCCTTTTGTGACTCAGGTGGCGATTGGCAAGCGGCCGTTCCTCAATGTGTACGGCACCGACTACCCGACCCCCGACGGCACCGGGGTACGCGACTACATCCATGTGCAGGACCTGGCCGAAGGCCATGTGGCGGCGCTCAAGGCGCTGCTGGACAAGAAAGAAAGCTTTACCGTCAACCTGGGCACCGGCCATGGCAACAGCGTGCTGGAGGTGGTCAAGGCGTTTGAAGCGGCCAGCGGCCGGCCGGTTCCTTTTCAGGCTGCGCCGCGCCGGCCTGGCGATGTGGCCCAGTGTTACGCTGACCCGGCGCTGGCCCGCCGGCTGCTCGGCTGGCGCGCCACGCGCAGCCTGGACGACATGTGCCGGGATGCCTGGCGCTGGCAAAGTGGCAACCCGGAGGGGTATAAATAGGCCAAAACAAGGCTCTGGTGCAATACAGCAGGGTTTTTTCAGCTATTGAATAAATAGCATGGGATGGTGGGTCAGCGCCCTGCATCGGCGTCTTTGGTGGTGGGTTTCTTTCTTCTTTCCTTTTTCCTTTTTCCTTTTTTACCGCCGCGTTGCGGTTGAACAGCCCAATGTCGGGGCTCATGACCAGCATGCGCGCCGGCCCGAAAATGGTGGCAAACGCCACGTCTTTCGCATCCCGGCCGCGGGCCAGGCGCACGATCTGGTCCAGCGTCGACATGCCGGTGGGGTCGACCGTCGTCCTCTGGCCGCCCAGGTAGGCCAGCGCGCTGTGGATCTGCAGCCGGTTGGTGCCCGGCGGCTGGACGGCCAGGCGCGCTATCGATCTCGGGCAGCACGGCGGCGCTGGCACTGGGGGCGGTGACGGTCATCTCGGTGCTTTCCTGCAGTGCAGCGGGCCAGGGGGATGGGAAAAGTTTTTGAACTCGTCCTGCTGGCCATTCATTTGATTGTTTCTGCACGGGTCGGGGCATC
>JACMQR010000005.1 GCA_014376885.1 Polaromonas sp. | reverse complement strand
CGTTGGTGATGCCTTCGTTGAAGCGGGCCTGCACGATCCCGATGGCGAGTTTCTTGCCGTCGAGCTTTTCGCCCGGGCCTTTGTCAGCATGGAGCATGGCGTGCTTTTTAAACAGTAAGCAGCTGCGGCTGCATCTGGTTCCTGCCGATGTAGCCGACAATTTCCAGGCCGTAGCCGGTCATGCTGGGCATGCGGCGCGGATTGCCCAGCAGGTGCATTTTCTGCACGCCGCATTCACGCAAAATCTGCGCGCCGACGCCATAGGTGCGCAGGTCCATGCGGCCGCGCGCGGGTGCCTGCGCTGCTTGGGCGGTGCCTTCAAACTGCGCCATCAGCTGCGCGGCACTTTCGCCGCAGTTGAGCAGCACCACCACGCCGCGGCCTTCGGCCTCAATGTGCTGCAGGCTTTGGTCCAGGCTCCAGGAATGCATGGTGCGGCCGGTTTCCAGCAGGTCCAGCACCGACAGCGGCTCGTGCACGCGCACGGCCACTGCGTCATCGGCATCCCACTGGCCCTTGACCAGCGCCAGGTGCAAATCGTGGCTTGTCTTGTCTCTAAAGGCATGCGCGGTAAATTCGCCGAATGCGGTGTGCAGCGGTCGGTTGCCGACTTTTTCCAGCAGCGACTCGGTGCGGCTGCGGTGCGCGATCAGGTCGGCAATCGTCCCGATTTTCAGGCCATGCGCGGCCGCAAACAGCTGCAGATCAGGCAGCCGGGCCATGGTGCCGTCGTCGTTCATGATTTCGCAAATCACCGCTGCCGGTGAGCAGCCCGCCATGGCCGCCAGATCGCAACCGGCTTCGGTATGGCCAGCGCGCATCAGCACGCCGCCGTCAACGGCCTGCAGCGGAAAGATGTGGCCGGGCTGCACCAGGTCGGTGAACCTTGCATCCCGGGCCACCGCGGCCTGCACCGTGCGCGAACGGTCGGCGGCTGAAATGCCGGTGGCCACGCCTTCAGCCGCCTCGATCGACACGGTGAAAGCGGTGGAGTACTGCGCGCCGTTGCGCACCGCCATGGGCGGGAGCTTGAGCAGCTCGCAGCGTTCGCGGGTCAGCGTCAGGCAGATCAGACCGCGGCCAAAGCGGGCCATGAAGTTGACGGCTTCGGGAGTGACATGGTCGGCGGCCAGCACCAGGTCGCCTTCGTTTTCGCGGTCTTCCTCGTCAACCAGAATGACCATCCGGCCGGCGCGCATGTCGGCCACGATGTCTTCAACAGGGGAAATCAGAGAGGTCATTTAAAGAATTTTTTGTGTGAGGGAAGAGCCCTGAAGCATGCGCTCGACATAACGCGCAATCAGGTCGATTTCCAGGTTGACCGGCGAGCCTTGGGCCAGCTGGCCCAGCGCGGTATTTTCGACCGTGTGGGGTATCAGGTTGATACTGATCTCGCAACCCGGCGCCGCGTCCGCACGGCCCGCCAGGTCGTTGACCCGGTTCACTGTCAGGCTCACGCCGTTGACGGTGATGGAGCCTTTGTAGGCCAGGTACTTGGCCAGCGACTGTGGCGCGTGGATGCGCAGCTCCCAGCTTTCGCCGACCTGGGCAAAATAGGCAACATGGCCGATGCCGTCGACATGACCGGAGACCAGATGGCCGCCGAGCCGGTCATGGGCGCGCAGCGCTTTTTCGAGGTTGATGATGCCGGGTTCAGTCAGCCCGCAGGTCTTGTCCAGCGATTCGGCGGAAATGTCGATGGTAAAGCGGTGACTGGCAGCGTCCAGCGTGGTGGCGGTCATGCAGGCACCGTTCAGCGCGATGCTGTCGCCCAGGCGCACATCGTCAAGATAACCCGCAGGGGCCTCGATGGTGAGCCGGCTGCCATGGTCCGAAGAGCTGCCAAGGCGCTGGATGGCAACGATGCGCCCCATGCCGGTGATGATTCCTGTAAACATTGCTGCATTTTCGCAGGGAAAACAAGCCCGACGCCCGGCTGGGCGGTAAAGGCGTAGAAAAGCCGCTCAAATAGCTGCGGCGCTCTTTTGCCGGCACTTTTTAAAACTGATCGCGCCCGGCAGCGCGGGCCACGATCCGCAGGTCAGCGCCGACCCGGTCTACCGACTCAAACTGCAGTGCCACCGCGCCGGCCAGCGACTCCAGCGGACCCAAGGCCGCCATGCCCTGGCCCGGCCCGAGCAGCTTGGGCGCCAAGTACAGCAAAAATTCATCAACCAGTCCGGCGCGGATCAGCGAGCCGTTGAGCTTGCTGCCGGCCTCGACATGCAGCTCATTGATCTCGCGGCGGCCCAGGTCATGCATCATGGCGGACAGGTCCACCTTGCCATTGGCGTCAGGCAGCATGACCACCGTCGCGCCGCAGGCTTCAAGCGCCGCTTTTTTTGCTTCATTTTCAACCGCAGCGTAGAAGATGCAGGCCCGGCCCGCGATGAACAAACGAGCATCGAGCGGCGTCTGCAGTCGGCTGTCAACGACGACGATGCGCGGCTGGCGAGGGGAGGGCACCTCACGCACATCGAGGCGGGGGTTGTCTTCCAGCACCGTGCCAATGCCTGTCAGCACGGCGCAGGAGCGAGCGCGCCAGGCGTGGCCATCGGCGCGGGCCTCGGGCGAGGTGATCCACTGGCTTTGACCGTTGGCCAGGGCGCTTGTCCCGTCCAGCGAGGCCGCCATCTTCAGGCGCACCCAAGGAGTTTTGCGGATCATGCGGCTGAAAAAGCCGATGTTGAGCGCGCGGGATTCGGCCGCACCCGGGCCGACCTCAAGTTCCACGCCGGCAGCGCGCAAGCGTGCAAAGCCCTGGCCTGCTACCTGCGGGTTGGGGTCGGCAATGGAGGCGACAACTTTTTTGATGCCGGCGGCAATCAGCGCTTCGCAGCACGGGCCGGTGCGGCCCTGGTGGCAGCAGGGCTCCAGGGTGACATAGGCGGTGGCGCCCCGCACGCAATGGCCCTGGGCGGCTGCGTCGCGCAGGGCCATGATCTCGGCGTGGGGGCCGCCTGCTTGCTGGGTGTGACCCCGGCCCAGAACAGCGCCACGGCTGTCCATGATGATCGCGCCAACCCGCGGATTTGGCGAGGTCAACCACAGGGCGTCGTGTGCAAGTGCCAGCGCGCGTTTCATTCGCTGGCGCCTGCACATTGGTCAGCGCCTGACGAGGCGGCCGGGAAGGCGCAAATGCGCCCCCGTCCCGTTCGGGAGATGACCACGCCTTTTCGGTAGCTTGTGCCCAGAACACTGGATGAAAAAATCACCTGGCCGGCATCGGCGCCAAGAACAAAGCCACTGGCATCGAAACCGATCAAGTTTCCAACGGTTGTGTTTCGGGCCACCTGGAACTGCAGCACACTGCTGTCGGCCTCGCGAACGGTAGTAATAAGCATGTCGGTTCCTTCGGTGTAGGCTTTGTCGTTGTTCAGGTCAACAAAGACCCGCCAGCCGCGGCTCCAGTCTGACGAAACCAGCGGCTGCACAATGGCCTGCCGGTTGTTCTTGATGGCTTCGCCACGCGCCTGCATGACCGAAACCAAAAGATCGCTCGCCACGACATTGAGTTTTTGGCGCGCAATCAGGCGCTGAAAATCAGGCGCTGCCAGGGTGGCGATGATGGCCACCAGGGCGATGACCACCATCAGCTCGACCAAGGTGAAACCCTGCGGCTTGGCAGCAGAGGAGCGCGTCAAGGCCAGCATTGCTTTTCATTTTCTGTGCGCAGCGTGCCGTTGTAAGTGCAGCCTTTGTCGCCGTTGCTTGTCAGGTACAGCAAGCTGACCGGGTCACTGCCCGAGCGCATGCTGGCCTGCAACTCAACGCACTGATTGAGCGCCACGGCTGCCGCGCCGCTGGTGCACTGCACGGCAGCAATGCCGCAGGCACTGGCGGCCAGGGAATCGCCCGAAAACGATTGGGTTTTTGCTGTGCTGGCAGCGGTTGCGAACGTGACGTACTGGTTGAACTGCGTGTAGTACCTTTCTTGCTGCTGCATCGACTGCAGCAAGCCGCTGCGGCATTCGGCTCTTTTGCCTTTGCGAATCTGCTCGGTGTAGGCCGGATAGGCAACGGATGCCAAGATGGCCACGATGGCCACCGTGATCATCACTTCAACCAGGGTGAATCCGCCGCTTTTGGGTTGCCAGGGGTGGTGCATGTCAGTTTTTGAAGTTTCTGACTTCACGCCAGCTGAGGCGGCCGGACGCGATTTGGCCGGCGGTTGGCGTGGTCGTCTGGGAGCCGACATTTCCGGCGCTGGTAAGCCGTGTCCCGGTGCTCACCACGGTGTCGCGCACCGTGTATTTTCGGGAGCCGTCAGCACGGCGGGTTGTGTATGCATTGTCCAGGTCGATTGAAATGTAATTGGGCCGGCTGAGCAGTCCGATCGAGCTGCTGGCCTGTATGGGGCCCGCAGCCGCACCGGTCAACGCATTGAGCGTGTAGCTTCTTCCGTTTCCGTCGCCCGAGCAATCGCCTGAGGGAATGATCGAGTTTAAGGTCACCGAGGTCAATCCCTGGTCGCCTTCCACGGCGATGCGTTCACGCCCGTTGGGCAGGTCGAAGTACCAGCCTCTTTTTTCCCCGGAACCGGTGCCCAGCGTAAAGTTTGCAGCCGTGATGGCAACGGCGCTGGCGCTTTCTGCGGCTGTCTGTTGCTGAAGGCCGCTTCTGAGCAGCCCATAGTCAGATGCGGCTGCGCCGCCGCTGTCCCAGACGCCATAAATAGCCTGGGTGCCACTGGACGATGCGTCTGTTTGCTCGATGAACTTGCCGGAGCCAAACACCACCATCACGCCGCGCTGCTTGGCCGTGGTGACCACTGGTGCAATCGTAATGGGTTGCCGGGTTCCCGCACTGTCCAGTGCCTTGAACAGGGGTTGCCTGACGCCGCCGCTCAGCTTGACAAGCTTGTTGTTGCTGATGTTTGCGCTGCTCAGGCCTTCGGTGAAGTCAAACTTCCAGAGCTGGCCCTGCAAGTCACCGCCATACAAGGTACTCGCTTCACCGCTATTACCGACCAGCAAGCCCGGATTGGCCAGGCCGTTGGCAAGACTGGTGCTTGCTGCGGGAACGACAATTTTGAAATAGTTGCTGCCTTCCGTCCAGGATTCACCGGGAGTCTTGTCAAGGCTGAGCAGGAACAGCGCCTGATCCCCGGTTGTGCTGTACCGTCCAGCGCCGTCGTTGACGTAGTTGTTGTAGCCGCTGCCCGCGGCGACAAACCATTTGTAGCTCGGCGTCCCGCCTGCAGTGGCAGCAGGAATCTTCAACTTGACTATTTTGGGCTGCGTGATGACATTTCCCATCATCGGGTCGTCCTGATCGGTGAATTCGAAAAGGACCTTACCTGCTCCTGTCGAGCCGTCTTCAAAGGCGCTCGGGTTGGTCACGTCGAGCGCGAAGATGCCCTGTGCCCCCCCGCCCATGCCGCTGGCCAGCACGGTGCGCCAGGCCGATCCCAGTTTGGCCTCGCCCACCTGGGGAACGCCGTCGACAAAAGGAAGGTGCTGGTAGGCCGCGCCGGTCAGCTGGTTGAGGTTTTTTGCGACCGCCAGTGGAACATAGGCAAACAGTTCCTTGCCGTCCGAGGCCCGCAGTGCATGCAGCATGCCATCGTTGGCGCCCACGTACAGCGCGGCCGTGCGCGTGGCGGCGGCCTTTGAAAAGGCGAGGTAGTCGTCATCGCCCACCAGGCTGGGGTCAGCCTCCTTCTTGTAGACCGGGCCTGAGTTGATGATGTCACCCATCAGGCTGGTGCGGCGGCGAAAGGGGTTGCTGGCAGCGCCCTCCTGGGCGCGTTCCCCTCGGAGGTAGCTCACCCGCAGCGCGCCCAGGCTGTCGGCCGCGCCGGTTGCCGGGTTCGAATTGAGCCCATCGCGCATGACCGCATCAAACTGGCCCAGATTTTCCGGGGTGAAAGCAATGCCCGGGTTGCTGCTGGCCTGCCGGCGGTAGGTGAATATCTTTCTGTCGACAGGTTTGACATACGGGTCCGCAGCCGCCGTTGATGCGGCAAGGGTCGAGCCGGCCGTCAGGATTGAGCCGGCGTCCCAGACCACGTTTTGCAGGGCGTCGATGGTGTTGGTGGTGGTGTTGAGCGCCAGCGATGACTTGATGACCGTGCCCGACCAGTCACGGGAGTCAAAGCGCGGGGCGTAGAGGTCGCCATTGGGCGAACTGGCGCTAAAGCGCTGGGAACTGAGCGAGGACACCGACACCGTGCCGCTTTGGGCGCTGGCCGAGGCAAAAAACTTGCGTACGCCAGCGATCATGCGCTGGGCCTGGCTGGCCAGTGCATAGCCATCGGGCACGTTCGGCAGCTGGGGATCTTCCCATTCCTTGTTGTTGGTTTGCCCGCCAGATGTCTTGAACGGGTTGCCGTCGTCATTGGCGTCGTTGAACCAGCCGTATTTGCCCGCCAGGAAAAAGCTGCTGTTGCGCGGCTTGATGCCCCGGGTGTTGCTGTCTATCGAGCCATTGCCCCCTTCGTCCACATCGATGGTGAAGGTCTTGACGCGAATGTCCTTGAGCGACTGCGTTTTGCCGCCCACGGTGAGTGAGTCTTCGCGGATGGGCTGGGTGTTGGCCCAGTAGGCGGCTCCTGCCCAGTAATAGGCGCTGGATTGCGATCCGGTCGCCTTGCTTTGCAGCGCATCGTTGCTTGAAACGACATTCGGGTTGCCCAGGGTGTTTTGCGCGCGCCCCAACGTATCGGTGTA
This sequence comes from Polaromonas sp., assembly GCA_014376885.1. GTDB lineage: Bacteria > Pseudomonadota > Gammaproteobacteria > Burkholderiales > Burkholderiaceae_C > Polaromonas. The sequence continues at coordinate 9,484 of JACMQR010000005.1, read as the reverse complement.
GGGATAGCTGACGCCGGTTTCAAAGCCGGTCAGCAGCTTGGTCCAGTCCAGCGCATTGAAGGTTTTCGTCGACGAGCCCGGGATGGCCTGCGCTGCCCTCACCGGATCGGTGCTGGTTTCCGAAACGCCGCCCGTTCCGTGCCCGGGCAGATGCTTGTCGTAGTGGGTGTTGACATCCCCGATGGCCAGAATGAAGTTGCGCCGCTGGCAGCCATTTTCAATCGGATCGGTCCAGGTCTTGTAGGCCGGGAAGTTGTCATAGGCAGCAGCGCTTGTCAGGCTGGCAACGGCCGCGTCGGTGGGTTGCAGACCCTGAAAATAGCGCAGCGCCTCGTAATACAGCTCGCCGACCGGGTCGTTGCTTTTGTAAATGCCAGTGCTGCCAAAGTTGTTCAGGTAGTTGCTCACCCCGCTGGTGGTAAAAGCCGGGGCCCCGGCTGGAAAGGCAACGGATCCGCCGGCGGCATTGAGCGGGTCTGGGGTGAAGATTCCGGTGGCGGCATCCCACTCAGCCTGGGTGTTTGACTGGAGAACGCCATTGATGTCGCGGTATTGCGAACCCAAAAACTTCATGGGAGCGCGCAGCACGCCGCCGTAACGGCCATTGCCGTTTTCCAGGGCGTATCCGAAGGCGGAAACCCGCACCCCTTCGGCGCGGGTTTGAAGCTCGCCGATGGGTTTGTAAACGCCGGAACTTGCGGTTTCGTTCGGATAGCGCTTGCAAAAACGAACGCCATCGGCGCCTTGGCGAGTGGGGCCTTCGGCGTTGTCGCACACCTGGACATAGGCTTTCATCTTGGCCGGCGAGGTGCCACTGGTGTAAGCCTTGTAGCCGGTGCCAACACTGGCCTGGTACCAGGTCGGCGTCACTTGGTACACATTGAAATAGGTTGTCGCCGTGTAGGCGTTGTAATAAGGAAGATAGGCTCTGTAATTAGGTATTGCGTTGTAGTAGGTGTAATAGATGGAGTTATCGTTTGGGTATCTGTATTCGGTTTGACCTGCTGCACATGTTGGGTTTGCAGATTGAGGTCCTTTGCGAATTATGTAAGGACTGGCAGTGTCATAGCAGACATAACGGTTCCTGGAGGTTGTTTTGGTATTGACTGGAGCACTGGTCTCTGTCTGTTGACTAAAAGCGTAAAGCTTACTGTCTACAAATGTGTAATTCTGAACTACCGGCACGGCCTCAGCTGCAATCGGTGGAACGACAGTTGTGAAACTACCCGTCGAGGAGTAACCACGAATTACTCCGGGCGACTCGGCTGCAGCTATTGGCGGCGTGAGTGATGTTCCGCTAAGCGTGTAGGCGGTGAAACCAGGGTCTCCAGCGACCTGCGCCGTAACCGCGGTACCAGTGACAACCGCCAGGTTGCGCGGTGTCGGAACTACCGCTTCTGGCACCAGGGTGCCGGCCACTGGGTCAGTGCCCGTGGGCATGACGGTCGTCTTGGCTTCCGGCATGCTGCGAACCCATTGCTTGCTGCCTGCAGGATCTGGCACATAAACGGTCGCGGCTGTATTTGTGGGGACAAACGGAAAGTATTGAGTGGTGGAGGTGCTGCCCAGATCAGGCACGAGCGGTGCAAAAATATTCGTATTGCCTGGCGCGGTGCAGTCGCCGCCGGTGCTGGCATTGCCAACATACATCAAGTTGTTGCACGAATTGAAATAAACCGTTCCACTGTAATTGCTTCCCGCGCCAGGGGTGAGGAATTGCGGCGTGACCTTGCCGACGAGATCGGAAGTCACCTGTTTTTGCGGAAAGTAGGTGGCGTTGCGGATGCCGCCAAAGTTGGCGGGAAGGTAAGCCCTTCCCAGCACGGTTTTACTGGCTGTGTCCAATGCGCGGTTCCCGCCGGTGAGCGCATAGCGCAGCAGGTCGATGGACGATGTCGCGGCATAGTTCAGCACGTTGCCGCTGTAGCCAGTGCCGCTGCCCGGCGCGTTGCAGTATTTGCTGCCATCAACCGAGCCAGTGCGCCGGAAATACTCGCCCTTCAATGCGCTGGTGTCACTGGCGTCGAAATATTCGTAGCATCCCTTGGGGTCCCAGTAGCCCAGAAACTCCTGGGCATGATCGTAGGTGTCGGCGCGGTAGGCCGCTCCTGCGGTCGGAAACTCCACCGACAAGGCCAGCGCAATGTTCACCGCCTGCGCCGTGACGGTGAGCGGACCGACACTGAGATCAACCGCAGGAAGGAACGCAGTTTGCGCGCCGCTTCCGGCCACCAGCAGGGCTGTAATGCCGCATCCCAGCCAAGAGAGGGTTTTGCGGATTTTCATGATGTCAGCATTTGAGAATCGCGCTCGGCTTGAAGATGACGCTTTGCAGCATGACCTGGGTTTGCGGGTTCAGCCCGTAACCCAGGGCGGTGACCAAAAAGGCTTTCTGGTTTGGGCAGCCACCCGGAATGTTGTAGGCAATCGTCTCCGCGATATAGCGGGGCAGCCTTGCAGGCAGGGCGCTGTCGCCGGTTGAAAAGCCGCTGCCGCGCCCGGTGTACTCACCCAGGCTAACGTAGCGCCTGGAAGCACTCGTGTCTTCGAAGTTGACGGATTTATAAAATGGCGCGGCGGTCGAGGTGTTGGTATGGCACAGGCCCCGGCTCTCGGCTGTAGCGCCGCAGTCCTGGGCAAACAACTGAAGGTTGCGGCTGTCCAGCGCTGCCTCGCGGCTGTTGCTCGCTGTATTGGGACCCATGATGTCTATCTCGGCATCGCCCAAGGCGGCCTCGGCAGCCTGAAAGGCGATTTGCCGGTCCCGGTCATTGCGCGCTGCCTTCTCGCTTGACAAGGTCAGGCGCGCGCCAAATGCCGTCATCAAGAAAATCGCGCTGAGCATGATGAGCACGACAATGAGCGCGATGCCCTGCTGGCTGGCGCGCTGGGTGTGGAAAACCGGTCGACTGGCATCCATGACCATCAATCCTGGGGGTTGCGAAGTTTGAAGGTGGCGTTGAAGACGCGTCTGAGCCTGCCGTCGTTCGGGGCGGAAAATATCAGGCCGGCCTCGGCGCTGTTGCCGGTGAACTCCTTTCCCAAAGGATACAGATCGTTCTCGGCCGCCGTGGCCGACTGGCCCTGCGAGCTGCCCACGCCGCCGCGAATCACCAGACCCACGCGTATCGCCACCACCTGCCGCCAGTTGGTGACGCTTTGCCCGCTCACCCATTGCCTGGGAAGGCTGTCGCCGTTGGTGTCCAGGCCGTACATGACCTGGAACGACTCAACGCCCCTGAGAAGAGGCTGCGTGTTGCGGCTCAGGGTTGACGCTGTCGGGTCGCCGCGCGAAATACACTGCAGCGACGGCTCGCCCGTGCTGTCGATGGCTATCCAGAACAGGCTAAGGGCCACGTCATCGGCGTTGAGCGGGTAGTTTTGGGCGACGCCCTGGCAGTCGATCATGGAGCCATCCGGTTTTGAGGCATCGGCAGCCAGGCTGGAGCCGTGAAAGCGCAGGGCCAATGTGTCGCTCTGGTTAATGCCTCCGCTATTTGTTGCGCCGTCATTTGTGATGCTGCTGGGCGCGATGACCTTGGAGTTGTTGAAGCCGCGCACCGTGGGAAACGACGAAGCCACGAAGCGCCGCGTGTTGTCATCGCCATCGCCATCGCGCTGGGTGTAGTTCTGATAGCCTGCCAGGCGCGCCGCCTGGCCAATGACCTCCAGCGCAAAGCGTCCGTTTTCCTGGATTTCCTGGCCTGCATCGACAGTTCGATAGCTTGACAGCGTGACCGAGTAAAGCGCGGTTGCGGCCAGGGTCACCAAGCCGGCCAGCACCAGTGAAACCAGCATTTCCACCAGAGTGAGCCCGCGCTGGGCAGACGGCGCAGGACAGCTGGCCGTCATGGCGCGAAATCTTTCTGGTTCCCCAGCACGGTAATGACGACCCTGGGACGGTCGTCGGCCGCGACGGCCTGCATCATCTGGTCGTTTTTCGCGGTCTTGGCCGCCCAGCCGAGCTTGATCGTGACCATGTCGCCCTGGTCGTCGCAAGCCCAGCGGTAAAGGCCTTGGCCAGCGCCGGAGGGGTCTTTGGGCGCGCTGTCCCGGCATACTTTCGCGCGCCCTGCGGGCAGGTCTGACATCACCCGGCTTTTCCACTCGTTGAGCATGTAGGCCGTCAATTGGACAGGTGTGCAGGCGGCCGAGCTGCCCTTGCATTCCACTACCGTGCTGGTGCTCAGGTTGCTGGTGTCCAGATCGCTCAGGACGCTGGAGCCTTCGGATGCCGAAATGACCGCCGAGGGAACCATCTGCACGATTTCTTCGTAATCCCGGGCAAGCTGGGTCGCGGTGGCCGCCTGGGCCGAAAACTGGTTGCTGCGCAAGGTCGCCAGTTGCAGGCCGGCGCTTCCCAGCATCCCAATGGCGAAAATCACCAGGGACACCAGGATTTCTATCAAGGCAAATCCCTGACTTTTTCGCGGTAGCTTCAGCAGGCCAGATTGGTGCATGGCCAAACTGTATTGGCGCTGCCTGCTTGTTACAAAAAAGTCCGACAAACGGTTAAGAATGACGGACAAACGTAACAATAGCGGTTACTTGTTAGATCCTTTACCTACCGCCCCACCTCATCCACCAGCGCCCTGAACTCGTCGATGTCCTCAAAGCTCCGGTACACGCTGGCAAACCGCACATAGGCGATTTTGTCGAGCTTTTTCAGCTCCAGCATGACCAGCTCGCCCAGGCGGCTTGACGCCACCTCGCGCAGGCCCAGGCTGAGCAGCTTTTCCTCGATCTGCTCGACCGCCGAGTCGATTTGCGCGGTGCTGACCGGCCGCTTGCGCAGCGCCAGCGTCATCGAGCCGAAAATTTTGCCGCGCTGGTAGTCGGTGCGTCGGCCGTCTTTCTTGACGATCGACGGAAAGCTGACATCGGCGCGTTCATAGGTGGTGAAGCGCTTTTCGCAGGCCGCGCACTGGCGGCGACGGCGTATGAACTCGGCGTCTTCTGAAACCCGGGTTTCGACAACCTGGGTTTCAAGGTGACTGCAAAAAGGACATTTCATGCGTCCTCCTGGCGGTTTTTCAAGCGTTTCAGGCTGTTTGTGCAATCAGCACGGCCACCGGCAGCTATTGATTTAGTAGCTGCGCTGGTGTTCATGGCAATCAGCCGTAGACCGGAAACCGGCTGGTCAAGGCATGCACCTTGGCGCGAATCGCGTCGATATTGGCCGCATCGCGCGGGTTGTCGAGCACGTCGGCAATCAAGTGAGCGGTCATGCGCGCTTCCTCGTCCTTGAAGCCGCGGGTGGTCAGGGCCGGGGTGCCGATGCGCACGCCGCTGGTGACCATGGGCTTTTCCGGATCGTTCGGAATCGCATTTTTGTTGATCGTCATGTGGGCTGCGCCCAGCACCGCTTCGGCTTCCTTGCCGGTGATGCCCTTGGCGCGCAAATCGACCAGCATGACATGGCTTTCCGTGCGACCGCTGACAATGCGCAAGCCGCGCTCGGTCAGGGTTTCGGCGACGATCTGGGCGTTTTTGAGCACCTGCTGCTGGTAAACCTTGAACTCCGGCGTCAGCGCTTCCTTGAAGGCGATGGCCTTGGCTGCAATCACATGCATCAGCGGGCCGCCCTGCAGGCCAGGGAAGATGGCGCTGTTGATGGCTTTTTCGTGCTCGGCCTTCATCAAGATGATGCCGCCGCGCGGGCCGCGCAGGCTTTTGTGGGTGGTCGAGGTCACCACGTCGGCATAGGGCACCGGATTGGGGTAGACGCCGGCAGCAATCAAGCCGGAGTAATGCGCCATGTCCACCAGGAAAATTGCGCCGACGTCCTTGGCGACCTTGGCAAAGCGCGCGAAATCAATGCGCAGGCTGTAGGCCGACGCGCCGGCAATGATCAGCTTGGGCCGGCTTTCATGCGCCTTGCGCTCCATCGCGTCGTAGTCGATCTCTTCCCGGGCGTCCAGGCCGTAGGACACCACGTTGAACCACTTGCCGCTCATGTTGAGCGGCATGCCGTGTGTCAAGTGGCCGCCCTCGGCCAGGCTCATGCCCATGATGGTGTCGCCGGGCTTGAGAAAAGCCAGAAACACCGCCTCGTTGGCCGACGCGCCGCAGTGTGGCTGCACATTGGCCGCGTCAGCGCCATACAGCTGCTTGACACGGTCGATCGCCAGCTGCTCGGCCACGTCGACATGTTCGCAGCCGCCGTAGTAGCGCCGGCCCGGATAACCTTCGGCGTATTTGTTGGTGAGCTGCGAGCCCTGGGCAGCCATGACAGCCGGCGAGGCATAGTTTTCGCTGGCGATCAGCTCGATATGGTGCTCTTGTCGGGCGTTTTCAGCCTGGATGGCGGCAAAGATTTCAGGGTCGGTTTGTTCAATGAGAATTTCGCGCGAGTACATGGCAGTCCTTCAAGACATTGGTTCCTTGTCCTTTGACCCTGGGCCAGGGCAGAGGAGGCAAGGGCTGCCCAGGCGAACGGCTAAACGCTGCGTGGCCGATTGGCCGCAAACGGTGCGCTTCCCCGTGGTGTCCCACGTCCGCATGCAGGCCGGAATTGCCTTGATGCCTATCGCCAGTCGCGCACCGCCGGAGTGTAGCGCAGGGCGTCTTTGCCGACCTTTTCGCGGCGGTCATTCCCCGAGCTGGGCAACATCTTGCGCCGCCTTGGGCGTTGATTCCCGGGCGGATACCGTTGCTGGCGCTGCTGTGGGCAAAAGGCGGGGCGCCGGCGCTGCCAAAACGCGCGCGGTCGGCGGACGCTTGCCGCCGACCACATCCTGCAGGCGGGCGCGCTCGGCCATCACCTTGTCGGCATAGCCGCCGTCGTTTTCAAGATTGGCAGCGCCGACATAGTATTTGAGCCCGCCTTCGACCGAGCCGGCGCGGGTGATGCAGTCCTGCAGCACCTTGACGCCCACGCGCAGGTTGGCAACCGGGTCAAAAGCGGCCAGCCGGCCGCCGAGTTTGGCGTACTTGTCATGGTGCACCCGCGTTATCACCTGCATCAGGCCCTGCGCGCCAACCGGGCTCTGGGCAAATGGATTGAAGCCGGACTCGATGGCCATGATGGCCAGGATCAGGGTCGGGTCGAGCTTGGCGCTGTGCCCGACCTCGAACGCTTCGGCCACCAGCGTGCCCACCGGCTCCTGCGCGACCGAGTATTTTTTGCTAATCCAGGAAGCCACCGCCACCTGCTGGCTGGACAGCGACTTTTGCTGAGCGGGCGCCACCGGCGGCTCGGACTTTGCCGGATCTGCTGCTCGAACCGGTTCCGGCTCCGACCCCGCCACTTCAACCCGGCGTTCCTGCAGCCAGGCCATCAGCTTGAGCTCGCCGGCATCGCGCAGATCGGGTCGGGCCGTCAGGGTGACCACCGCAAACACGACCAGCAGGCCCAACAAGGCAAAACTGCTGTGGGTGATGTCAAAAAACCCCCGGGCAATGTCGTCAGCCGCTGTGGCCAGGGCATTTTTAAAACTTTTCAAATTGGTCCTGATGCGGTCATCAAGCCGCTTGTTTGCAAGCGCTGTCATAGCACTCCTTTCTTTGCATGCCAACCCGTTGGGGTTGTGCAGGCTTTGATCGGGCCGCCATCAGTCCAGACAGATTACTGCCGGCTGCTGACCCTGGTTCATACCGCCACGATAGGCAAAGCATTCGGGAAAACCCTTGAGAGGGCTGGTGACAAAGCATTCTAGTTTCGGGACAAATAACCTGTCAATAATAAAGAATCATATTTATATATCAAAAAATAGCAGTAAATGGTTATTTTTGGTCAAAAACGGCAGGTTTCACGATACTGACTTATTTTTTTCAGTATTTGCTTTGCGTAACCGTTTAGTTCGGCGCCTCCTTTGGGCAGGCTGGCCCGGGAGGCGGTTTTACCGGTCAGCGAAAGCGCTAAACGCCTTGATTTGTGCTTCTTCCAAAGCCGGGGAGGGCCTTGCAGGGCCTAAAAGGAAATGCCAATCGCGCATGTCAAAGCGATTAAAAAATTAGGCTTGTCTGCCAGAAGAACCGGGTTTAACCTGAAGGTGCTTGATTTTTCAGGCACCAACCGGGTAACCAGTCCTGGTAAAAACCGGAAGCAATCACTTGCTTCCTGCGCACTGCGAGACGATTCATCTCTCCCTGTGCGGCATTCGATGGCATGGGCGTCATGCCCGCCATCAGCCCCGGCCAGCTTTGCTGTCCGGGGTTTCTCATTGCCCAGGCTGCTGGCCGTGCCCGGTGCCGGCGTGCATGCCCTTACAAATCAGCCGGGCCAGCCTGGCGTTTATGCCAAACAATTTCTCGCCATGACTATCTGGTGGCGGCCACACGAAAAAAATTCCCGGAGGGCGGGCGCGGGCCGCGCCTTGGGTTCCCTGCGCTGGCTTGGCTGGCTTGGCTGGGCGATGGGCAGTTGGCTACTGGTCTGGGCGCTGGCCTATGCCTTCGTACCGTTCCTTGTGAAGTCGCAGCTGCAGCGCGTCGGCCTTGACAAACTCGGCCGGCAGGTGAGCGTGGGCGCGGTGGAATTCAAGCCCTGGTCGCTGGAGCTGACCCTTCACGATCTGGCAATTTCCCGGGCGGCGGCAGCGGCCGGGCAAGGCGCGCAACTTCACATCAAGCGCATCTATATAGACCTGGAACTGCAGTCCCTGCTGCGACTGGCGCCGGTGGCCGACGCCGTGGTGGTTGACGAGCCCGTGGCCAGCCTGACGCACCTGGGCCAGGGCCGCTACGACATCGACGACATCCTGGCGCGGCTGGACAGTCCCGGTCCGCAAGCCACGGGCCGGGGCGCGCGCTTTGCGCTGTACAACCTGGTGCTGAGCGGCGGCCGGCTCGATGTGCAGGATGAAGCGGTGCAGGCCCGCCATTCCCTGCAGGACCTGCGCCTGGCGGTGCCGTTTTTAAGCAACCTGCCTTCGCAGCGCGAAATCAAGACCGCGCCGCACCTGGCTTTCAGCCTGAATGGCAGCCGGTTTGACACGGCGGCGGTCAGCACGCCATTCGCCCCGAACCGGCAGACCGACGCGACCTTCACATTGCGCGACTTTGACCTGCAGCCCTTCCTGGCCTATTGGCCGGCCAGCCTGCCGTTTCGGTTGCAGGGCGGGGTGCTGCAGGCCGACATCACGCTGGCCTTCGAGCAGACCCCGGCGCCGTCGCTCAAGATTTCCGGCAGGTTGAGCGCTGCCAAGCTGCGACTCGCCGAGGCTGTCAGTCTGGCAGCACCTGGCGCCGGCGCCGAACTGCTGGCTATTGACATGCTGCAGGTCACGCTGGACGAGGTCCGGCCGTTTGAGCAGGTCGTCAAGCTGGCCCGGGTGGACATTGGCGCGCCTCGCTTGGCACTGGCGCGCGACCGGGCGGGGCGGCTCAACCTGCTGCCGGCAGACCGTTCGCAAGCTATAAAAAAAATAGCTGACAAGCCAAGCGCGACAAGCGCAGAAGGCCAAAAAGATACTGCACTTCAGCCCCTCACCCCGGCCCGGCCCTGGCAGCTGGAAATTGCCCGCCTGGAGGTGAAAGACGG